>CAXMSI010000210.1:0-3074 GCA_964196085.1 uncultured Acidimicrobiia bacterium
CTCTGTCCCGCGTCCCAAAGGAGGAGCGCCTCGCGATCCTTCTCCGAGAGCGCGTCCAGGGCCTCTTTCACGTGACCCCACCGCTCCCGTTCGGCCATATCAGTCGCGGCATCCGTGGCCCCTTCCTGCTGGACGTCCGCCTCGGCCTTCAGCAGCACGAGGTGCTTCTTCCGCCGGATGACCATGCGCGCCTCATCCCTCGCGAGGTTCGCCGCCACCTGGAAGAGCCAGGCGCGCGGCTTCTTGGGCTCATGAGCGAGCGCCCGAACGAAGGCCTCCTGGGCCAGGTCCTTCGCCCGCTCGGCATCCCACACCTTGCGGTGCAGGAACCGAACGAGGTGTGCCTCATGCCTGAGCTGTTGCTCTAGCGGTGCCAGCGCTGATACTTCTTGGGCATCGATACCTTCAAAGATCACTGCGATCCGCTCTATGTCCTGCATGGGATCTTCGGGGGTATCAATGTTATGAGAGCACAACTCGTCGTTGCAGGCTGAGTGTGCGGCTTCCATAGCCTTGAGGATCGCTGCCTCGGGCAGAGTTCTTAGGTAGTCAGCAAATTCTTGGGGAGCAAGAACGCCGGACTGATCGATGAGTTGGATGGCAAACACCCACCTGGAACCCTTTTCCTCTGCCATCCAGGCTGAATCATCAGCACTCAAGGCCGATTCAGTAACCATCGTGGTGATATCGTCGTAGCTGAGAAAGGACTCGATTGATTCCTCTTCAACAATCATCGACCAGTGTGCCACCACAAGCTCGAACAGCGGCGACCAGGCAACGCGAACGTCTACCGGATTCGGTGCTGATTGTTGATTAAGTACAAGTGTCATATCAATCGTTTTCTGTAGGAGCGTTCGACGTTGATCGAATAGTACCACACAATGGAACTGTTCGTCAAGTAACTATCTGTTTTATCTTCTACGCTCCATTCCCCACCTCTAGGGAAGGTGGCGCCGCCAGGAGGCGGCAGGGGCATCCGTCTTTGGGATCGGCTTCAAGTCCAAGCTCAGAATCTCAGTAAACTCCGTCTGTGACCGATATCCCACTCCGCAAACCCCCAGCCCCCTTTATAAGGGTCAAGGTTGCACGCTTCGACCAACTCACTCCTTATATGACCCGTGTCACCCTTACGGGCCCCGAACTCGGCAACTTCGCTCAACCGGGTCCTGCGGCCAGCGTCCGCCTTCTCCTCCCCGACGGACACCTTGTCCTCCCCTATTGGGCAGGCAACAACTTTGTGCTCCCATCAGGCGTCCGGCCAACCATGCGCACCATGACCCCTCGCCACTTCCGACCTGACGCCGGTGAACTCGACATCGATGTGGTACTCCACGGAACCGGCGCAGCCTCCGAATGGGCTAGCAATCTGGTGATTGGCCACGAGGTGGCCGTCTCCGGCCCAGGCCGGCCGTACGAGATCGAGACAGATGCCACCGCCTTCCTGCTGGTTGGCGACGAGTCGGGGATACCTGCCATTTGTCAGCTTCTAGAAGTGCTCCCTGAGGTGCCAATCACAGTGCATCTAGAGACGGTTCAAACAGATGCTCGCGTCGACCTTCATCGAGATGTATCTGTGGCCTGGCACTTGAAGCCGGTCGATGCCCCATCGGGGACGGCGCTCGTCGAAGCAGTGATGGGTGAGGCCCTCCCCGAGGGAGTCCGAGTGTGGGCCGCTGGCGAAGCTGCGGCCATGCAACGTATCCGCAAACACCTTGCTGGCGTCTCGCTCCCCCGCCCCCAAACACATATCAGAGGTTATTGGAAAGCCGGCAGATAGCGCGTCAGGCGTCTTCTGTTCTAGTCGACATAGGCAACGGCAGCCGTTGCAGCGGTGACAACCAGAATCCGGTCATTGTTGGATTCAGGATCAGCCGGAGTCACCCAGAAGGTCTCCCTGTTGGGCGTGTAACCATTGGTATAGCCAGACAGTGTTTCACCATCAGTGAAGCGCACCTCAACTTTGCGGCCAAGCCCGACACGATCGGCATCTTCTCGAGACCGGTTGTCGGAGTCACCATCAAGATCGTGCACGAAGAAGAGCCCCTTGAGATCGGCAACGACCACTCGGGTTAGCTCACCACCATCAGTGGGGCGCAAATGGAATTCAGGCGCTTTGGGACGGAAGTTAGCTGTGGTGCCCTTGAGAATGGCCCCATCATCGAGATGTGCGACAACTGTTTGCATCATCAATACATCGGCACGAACAACCACGAACCTGATAGGACTTTGTTCCAACCCATCTCTAGGTGGTGAAACCCCACTCGCCGTTGGTGATGATTGGCTCTTCAGTACCGTTATCAAGCACCCCAAACACATCTAGCTCATCAGAACCAACAACAAAGTCAACGTGCGCCGTGCTTTGATTGAGGCCAGCTTCTGTGAGCTCATCCGGGCTCATCGAGGTGCCGCCCTCGACGTTGATTTGGTACGCCCGACCAACCGCGATGTGGCAGCCGTCGTTCTCGTCATAGAGCATGTTGTTCCAGATGAGTTCTTCGGCAGCGACAGCACCCGACATCGGCACCATGGCAGCCTCACCAAAGCGAACCGAGCCGTCGTCGGTGGCCAACAATTGATCCAGCGATTCTTGACCCCTATCAGCAGTAGCCTTAACGATCTTGCCGCCACTCACCTCAAAGGAGAAGCCTTCGACGAGTGTGCCAAACAAGCTGAGTGGTTTGGTAGCCGACACCACGCCCTCGCCCACCAGGCGGTGCGGTGCCGCAAATACTTCTTCGGTTGGGATATTCGGCACGAAGGCGCCAGCCTCATTCCCGCCCATCCACAACGCGCCAGCGGGTAGGCCCAACCTGAGGTCTGTCCCTGGTGCCTCATATCGAAGCCCGGTGTACTGCCTCGCTGATAGATAGTTGGACCTGGCAAATAGATCGGCGGCATGGAGTCGCCATGCAGCGACCGGGTCATCTTGGTCGGCCCTGCAAGCCCGAAAAATCGCAGACCACAACAGTTCCACAGCCTCAGCTGCCGACGCATCTGGGAACACAGTGGTGGCCCATGGTTCGGTTGGCGCAGCGACGACTGACCAAGGCCGCCTCATGGTCCCTCTTGCCATG
>CAXMSI010000211.1:0-3020 GCA_964196085.1 uncultured Acidimicrobiia bacterium
TGCTTGTATATCAGAACGCAGTTCCTGTGCCTGCTCCCAGAGCGTGCCGGTCTTCACATTGTCGGTGCCTTCGAGTGCGAGGGTCCATTCCTTGTCGAACACTGCCGACATCGGCTGGATGGCAAGCAGCTCCTCTGAGACCTTCTCGAGAATGTTGTCGTCGAGGACGTCGGCGCGCCGAGCAGCGTCTGCCATGTTGTGCGAGTAGGGGTCCCAACCGCCAAACACTATGTCGTCCAACGTTGCCAGGCCTAGCGCTTCGGTCATGGTCTCAGATCCAACTTTGCCGCGCTGGCTGAGTGAACCGACCGGGGCCGCAAGACCTTGGCGAGCTGCGATGACTCCGGCGATAAAGGTTGAAGCGACCGAGCCCATTCCTGGCAACAGAATTCCGAGGCGACCGAGTGACGACATAACAAGACTCCAAGGGGGATGGGGTGACCCAATGGTATGAGAATATTTGCCATTCGTCCAATTAATGTATCTCAGCAATCTGATAAGGTTTACTGATGAACCCGTTGCTACATGACGCAAGTCTTCGACAGCTTGAAGTCCTGATTGCGGTCGCCGACAACGACACCTGGTCCGACGCAGCCGCCATGTTGGAGATGACCCAATCCGCGGTCTCGCAAAGCATGGCTCGGTTGGCTGGCATATTGGATGTGGACCTCTTTGAGAAACGAGGATCGCGGCGAGCGCTCACGAAGGCAGGTGACCGTGTCGTGCAATACGCAAGAGCCACAAGAACCCTTACCAACGAGTTATGGCATGAGGTCAACTGCGGGTCGCTGAGTCACGGCCTTCGTGTCGGGATGATCGACGCAGCGGCGCTCTACTTGCTGCGAGAATCCATGGAGGAGTATCGGGCTGCGTATCCTCAGTTGGAGATCTTTGTTTCTGTGGACTCTTCTCAACGATTGCTCGACGCCCTCCGATCAGGAGACTTAGATGTTGCCTTTGTTGTCGGTGCAAACGACCAAGAGCAGGTGGCGGTTATTGCTGCAGAAGAGCTCAGAATCTACGGCAATAGCGACCTTGGTGGAGCTGTGATGTATGAGAGTGGTTCGAGGACGCGCGACCTTATCGACAGGGGGCTTGCTGAAGCCGGCATTGTGGCCGACGTACAGGCATCAGCCTCCAATCCAGCCGTACTGCGGGAGTTGGCGAAGTTGGGTGCTGGCTGGACCGTGATCCCAGCCGGGGTTGCTCAGCAAGGTGATGCCTCCGGGCCGGTTGGGCCGGTTGTTGCCACCCGAGAACTTGTCGCTCTTCGCAGGCAATCTGACACAGACGTCCTTACAACAGACTTCCTATCTTTTGTTCAAGCTCGCACCTAAGTGAGCTAGTCGAGCAAGGCAGCGGTGCCATCGATGATGACATTGCACCGTGCTCTTGTGTTTTGGGCCTTGTGGAGTTCCACTTCTTCAGGAATCCAAGCCTTCCAGAGCTCTGCTGTCTGGGGTCCATCGCGTTCTAGGCCTCTTTTGAGCCTGAGATCTTGAGGGGCCTCCACCCAAATCTTGAAGCTGGCATATTCATCCACTTCTTGGTGGCCGGTACCGACCCCTTCGATCACTAGGAACTTGGTTACCGGGACCTCTGACCATTGCCCAAGGCACTGCCGCTCCCAGTCCCACGCTCTAAAGACCCCTGGTTTGCCTTCCCTTATGGGTAGGAGCACTTCATCTAACAAACGTGGCCACAGTCGAGCGAGCCCGCCCCAACCTTCGAGCATCTGGTCAATGTGGAAGAGATGGGCACCGAGCGCTCCTGCAATTCTCCGAGAGGCAGTGGTTTTCCCTGAAGCTGCAGGGCCATCGATGACTGTTAGGTGCGTTTGCCCAAGCCGTGGCTGTGAAGTCCTGACCTGAGCCACGATCTCCGAAAGGGAGGGGTTGGTGTGCATGACTAGATCATAGGAAATCCTGCTCTTGGTACCTGCCATTGGTGGCTAGAAGATCGGTTAGCCTTTGGCCATGACAGATCACCGTTCCATCACAGAAGTCGATCCTCAGATCGCCGAGCTTATTGGTCGCGATGTAGCTCGCCAGAACTCCAACATTCACCTGATAGCTTCAGAGAACTTTGTGTCCAAGGCTGTCTTGCAAGCTAGTGGATCGATCTTTACCAACAAGTACGCCGAAGGATTCCCAGGACGCCGCTACTACGAGGGTTGCGAAGTGATCGATGACATGGAGCGCCTAGCGCAAGAACGCGCTATTGGTCTCTTTGGAGGGGTACACGCCAATGTGCAGCCGCACGCCGGAGCTCAAGCCAACATGGCTGTCTACTTCGGACTCCTTGAGGCTGGTGACACCATTCTTGGCATGCGCCTTGACCAGGGGGGACACCTCACTCACGGGTCCCATGTCAACTTCTCTGGCATCCTCTACAACTTTGTTTCATACGGGATGGATCCTGAGACAGAGCGCATCGATATGGACAACGTTCGTGAACTTGCTCTTGAGCATCGGCCGAAGATGATCGTTGGTGGATACTCGTCGTACAGTCGACATCTCGACTACGCCGCCTTCCGGGCTCTTGCCGACGAGATTGGAGCGATCTTCATCGTTGACGCCGCTCACTTCATTGGGTTAGTGGCGGGCAAGTCGTACCCCAATCCCATGGAGTACGTGGATGTGATGACTGCCACCACACATAAGGCGCTCCGTGGTGCCCGCGGTGGGCTTGTCATGTCCAACGATCTTGAGATGGCCAAGAAGATTGAAAAGGGTCTGTTCCCGAACGCTCAGGGTGGCTCGCTGTACAACCATATTGCGGGCAAGGCTGTGAGCTTCCACGAAGCCGCCCAACCAGAGTTCCATACATACACCGAGCAAATCCTCGCCAATGCCTCGGCCATGGCCAACCGGTTTATGGAGAATGGCGTTCGAATTGTTTCAGGCGGCACCGAGAACCACCTCATGCTGGTTGATTTGCGTTCAATTGACGAAGAACTGACTGGGAAAGCTGCAGCCAAAGTGCTGAGCGGCGTTGGCGTCACAATCAACTTCAATGCC
>CAXMSI010000212.1:0-3004 GCA_964196085.1 uncultured Acidimicrobiia bacterium
TCGAGGAGTTCGTTTTCGATGGCAACGTCTCTATTGCGATCAACGTGGAAGAGGAAGTGTCGGCAATCGTCCTCAACGCCATCGAGCTCGAATTCGGAAGCGTGTCGCTCTCACAGGGCCCGAGCAGCCGCACAGCAACCAGCACCACGTTCGACGAAGATATGCAGCGGGTCTCGATAGAGTTCGGGACCCCAATCGCTGCAGGGGACTACGAGCTCCACATCTCGTTTACCGGCGTCCTTAACGATCAGCTCCATGGATGGTATCGATCGAGCTTCACCGATACCGACGGCAACGAGCAGACTATTGCAACCAGTCAGATGGAAGCCGCCGACGCTCGCCGGGCTTTTCCCTGCTGGGATGAGCCCGATTTCAAGGCCGTCTACGCCATAACTCTCGACGTCGATAACGAACTTGCGGCGTTCTCCAACAGCAGAGAGAAGAGCGTCTCCGACCTCGGAAACGGCAAGCGCCGGATCGCGTTTGAAGACACCATGATCATGTCGACGTACTTGGTTGCCTTCGTAGTTGGCCCACTTGAAGCCACCGAGCCAGTCGATCTCGACGGCATCCCAACCCGCATCGCCTACCCGGTTGGCAAAGGCCACATGGCTGCATGGGCCCAAGAATGCGCGGTCTGGTTTCTACGTTGGCTCCGTGACTACTACAACGTTCCATACCCTGGAGACAAGGTCGACCACATAGCGCTGCCCGATTTCGCGTTCGGCGCTATGGAGAACCTCGGAGCGATAACCTATCGAGAGACGGCTCTGCTGTCCGACCCGGCAACTGCCAACCAACTCGAGAAAGGGCGCATTGCAGACGTGATCGCCCCTGAATTGGCTCATATGTGGTTCGGGGACCTTGTCACAATGCAATGGTGGGAAGGAATCTGGCTCAACGAAGCGTTTGCCTCTTTCATGGAGTTCAAAGCTGCGGAAGCCAAGCACCCCGAGTGGGACCGCTGGCTCAGCTTTGCTTCAGACCGTGGAGCCCACCGCTTCGATGCACTGTTGGTAGATAGCCTCTCCTCGACCCGTCCAGTTGAGTTCGAAGTCATCTCGCCTGATGATGCTCAGGAAATGTTCGATGCCCTTACCTACGGGAAAGGTTCGGCTGTGCTGCGGATGCTCGAACAGTTTATTGGGGAGGATGCCTTCCGGACCGGTGTTGCTGCCTACCTGATCAAGCATTCGTACGGCAACACAGTCACCAACGATCTTTGGGAAGCGCTCAACGCTGCCTCGGAATACAACGTCGGCGAAATCATGGACACTTGGATTCTACAGGGCGGGTACCCGCTTATTCGCGTGCACCGCACTCTAGGAGGAATTCGCCTGGATCAATCCCGTTTCCTGCAAACTCCCGATGAGACCGACCAAACGATATGGCAGGTTCCCGTACATCTGAAGTACTCCACCGGCGGCGAAATCAAGACCACCAAGGCGCTATTGACAGACTTCCAGATGACCCTGGACCTCGGAGATGTCGACTGGGTTATTGCCAATGCCGGAGGCTCGGGGTTCTTCCGAGTCCAATATGAGACGGCTCTTGAAGCTGCACTCGTGGAACAGATTCCTTCTCTCGACGATCTCGAGCGACTCAACATCTTGGACGACCACGCCGCATTTGCCCAGGCTGGCCTTATCTCTCTGAGCCGTTGGCTCACACTCGCCGAACAGTATGCGGAGGAGAAAAAACGCCCAATCATCGCTGTCCTCACGGCACACCTCGGCACCATGCGAGCAGTTGCCGGTGCTGACCTGCTGGATCGAGCGAACGCAAAGATCCGATCGATCCTTCGTCCTCAACTCGATCGTTTGGGGTGGGAGTCTGCCGAAGGTGAGTCGGAACTGGACAGCAGCCTAAGGGGTCAGGTTCTTACAACCCTTGGAACATCCGACGACCCAGAAGTTATCAAGTGGGCCCTTGCCGGCATCGACGGAGTCATCCAAGATCCGTCGTCGGTGCAAGCCGACCTCATGGGTTCAACGATTGTGGTTGCAGGGTCCAACGCCGATGAGGCCCTGTTCAATCAACTCTTCACGGCCTACAAGTCAGCACCAACTGCCCAACTCAGCCAACGCTTCCTGCAGTCACTGGCGTACACACCCAGCCAAGACCTTGCCCTCAAGGTCATGGACATGACTCTCGACGGCGAGATTCGCAGCCAGGACTCATCATGGGTGGCCGCCATTCTTCTGGGTCGACGCAAGGTGCAGGTGGTGGCCTGGAAGGAAATCCGCTCGCGATTCGACGAAATCGTTGCCAAGTACCCACCCGCCACACTGGGTCGACTGCTGGCGGGGCTTGCAGGCGTCTACGAGGCCGATCTTGCTCGTGACGTTGAATCGTTCTTTTCCGAGAACCCGCTGACGCAGGTGCAGAAGACCATGGACCAGAGTCAAGAAAAGATGCGCAACAACGTGCGCTTTGCTGACCGAGAACGCGAAAACCTAGCCAACTCTCTCTAACCATGCCTACCTGACAAGCAACCATCCAAGGTACTGTTCTGAGTTCTGCCTCAAGGAGATCCCATGTCTGTGCGAATTGCTGTCCAACTACACCCTCAACATGCTGACTACGCCGACATTGAGCGAGCAGTACGCGCTGCAGACGAGGGCGGGATCGACGTCATCTACAACTGGGATCACTTCTTCCCCCTCTACGGCGAACCAGACGGCAAGCACTTCGAGGCTTGGAC
The DNA here is from genome assembly GCA_964196085.1 of uncultured Acidimicrobiia bacterium. GTDB lineage: Bacteria > Actinomycetota > Acidimicrobiia > Spongiisociales > JAENVV01 > CAXMPE01. The sequence goes on from CAXMSI010000212.1 coordinate 2,705, forward strand.
CATGCTGGGCCATTGGGCGGGAATCACGAAAAACGCAAAAATCGGGCCACTTGTTACCTGTAACAGCTACCGGAATCCGGAGCTTCTGGCTGACATGGCTCGCACTGTCAACCATATGTCAGGAGGCCGACTTGTGTTCAGCATTGGCTCTGGTTGGTTCGAAAAGGATTATGAAGAGTACGGCTACGAGTTCGGGACAGCCGGCGGCCGACTCAATCAGCTTGCTGAGGCACTGCCCCGAATCAAAGCGCGTTGGGCGCAGCTAAACCCGGCTCCAATGGGTGACATGCCTGTCATGAT
>CAXMSI010000213.1:0-2433 GCA_964196085.1 uncultured Acidimicrobiia bacterium
CCGGCTACGAGAACAGTGGTGGAGATCTGATCCATGGAGTCAGCTGCTTGCTGCAACGTGGCCGAAGCCGCAGCTATAGAAACCTCCAGAGCAGTGAGGCCGGAAGCTCCCACTTCGAGTCCTGAATGGAGTTCCGCGGTGAGTTCGTTCACTGCGCTCCGCGCTAGCGATGCTCCTATTGGGGCTCCAACGGCCCCAACTATTCCAACAACTATCAACAAGGTTCCAAATACTCTGCGCATCGGCAGACTCTAATGCCGCGCCTCTCGGCAGGAAGCATTGGTACCAACGGTATCCTTACAACGTGGAAGTCTTGGCCCAACTCAGCAGCGTCAGCGTCAGTTTTGGTCTCAATGACGTCCTATCTGACGTCAATCTCATCTTGTCATCTGGTGAATCCTTGGGTGTGGCAGGGGCCAACGGATCTGGGAAGACAACCATGCTGCGGGTCCTTGCAACGTTGCAAGCTCCAACGAAGGGGGCAGTTGAGGTACTAAGCAAAGAAGTCCATCCCCGAGCACATATCGGCTTCGTTGGCCACGAACCGTCCCTCAATACTTTTCTGACCTTGCGCGAGAACCTCGAGTTCGTTGCCGATTTACGGGGTATCGACCACCAAGAGGTGACTCGAGCGGTGAACGCTGTCGGCCTCGAGCCAGTGTCTGATCGCCGCACCGACACAGCCTCCCAAGGTATGCGGCGCAGAGCCGATCTTGCCCGAATAGCCATCATTCAGCCCGTTCTGCTCCTGTTGGATGAGCCATTTTCGGGCCTTGATGCCGATGCTGGCAGTATCGTGGATCGCCTTATCTCAAACACCACAAAGCGCGGAGGCGCAGTTGTTTTAGTCTCACACCATCAAGATACTCTTGAGCGAGTCACAGACTCGATGATCAACCTATGAACCTGTTCTACCAAGCCAAGATCATCGCACGAACCGACCTCCGAACCGAGGGCCGATCTGGGGAAATTCTTTGGATAGTTCTGCCCTACGGTGCGCTAGCGCTGTTCCTAATCCCGATTGCGACATCGCTCCCGGCTGCCCTCCTGCGAGAGATCGGCTTCGGTATGTACTGGGTCGTCGTATTGCTTTTTGGGATGTTCATCACATTGCGGCAGTCAGCTCAGTCCACCCAGAGCCAGAAGGATCTATTTCGGTTAACGCTATTGGACCCCGCCGCGTTGTTTCTTGGCCGGTCGCTAGCTTCAACAACCCTGCTGGTCGGGTTCCAAGCTGTAATGGCGCCCGTCACGCTGGCCTTCTTCAACCCGGCAGTACCAGAGAACTGGGGGCTCCTAGTCCTTGTAGGAACCCTCTTGGCAGTAGCAATGGGCATGACTGGCACGCTGGTGGGTCTACTGGTCTCTGGAACCCGATCGTCGACGGCCCTCGCCCCACTTCTGGCGGCCGGGCTTGCTTTCCCTAGCCTCGTCGCCGCATCACTCGCCACCATTAAGTTGGGTACTGGACAGAGTATTGTTAACCCCATCGCTCTGCTTGTGCTTGTGGTGTTAGTCACCACAGTCATTGGCGTGACTTCAGCATCGCTACTCGAGGACTGAGAACCCGGCTATGAAGACGCAACGAACCCTGAGTTGGACCGCGGGGGTTGCCATGCTCGCAGGCCTTTACTTCGCAGCGACGGCTCCTCCAGATGTGATCCAAGGTGAGTTCGTCCGTATCTTCTACGTCCATGTGAGCACTGCCTGGGTTGCCTTTGCCGCCTTCGGGGTAACACTTGTTGGGTCCCTGCTCTGGCTCATTACAAAGCGACCAGTTGCCGACCGCACAGCCGCCGCCGCCGCCGAAATCGGTGTGTTCTTCACAGCCCTCGCCATCCTCACGGGGATGATCTGGGGTGAGCCGGTTTGGGGGACGCCTTGGAACTGGGGCGACGCTCGGTTGGTGTCGACTGCCGTGATGTTCTTTGTGTACGTTGGATATCTGGCACTCCGACGTTCGATCCCAGACCTGACCAGCCGCGCTAACCGATCCGCCGTTCTTGGAACCATGGCGTTCTTGATGGTTCCCGCGGTGTACTTCTCAGTCAACTTGTGGAGGACGCTTCACCAGGGTCCGACTATCCGCCCCGATGGGGTGACAATGGACCCAGAGATGCTCAGAGCCTTCCTCTTCAACCTCGCCGCCTTCTCCATACTCTTTGCTGCGATGCTCGTGTCGAGGGTTCGACTTCAGTTCGCAATCGAAGACGCTGAATCAGCCTCGCCTGGCAGAGCTGCAACCCTCTCTCAGCCCGATTTAGAGATGCTCTGATGGACGGAATTGCTTGGGTAGTGTTTGCCTATGTGGTCACATACGGCTTCGTGATCACCTACGTGGTTTGGATGCATCGACGCCGTAGAAAGCTCGAAATCACTGAACCGGCTGATCAGACGTGAAGCGCCCGCTAGTCATTGCACTGTTAATTTCGA
>CAXMSI010000213.1:2443-2962 GCA_964196085.1 uncultured Acidimicrobiia bacterium
TCTTGATGGAGCGACTTCTTACCACCGAGACTATCTCTCACCTCGAACCGCACGAGGCATTGGCACAACAAGCTGAACTTGGCGCGACCTCGTTTGACCTAGGTGGCTTGATCAAGACCGGCAGTATCGAGACTGACGGAGATGTCCTCCGATTTGTGGTCACCGATCTGACCGGCGCCGAAATCACGGTCAGGACTACCGAGACCCCACCCGATCTCTTCTCCGACAAGATTGGCGTTTGGCTCAAAGGCACCTTCGACGGCGACGAATACCATGCTACGTCGTTGATCCTGCGCCACGACGAGACCTACAAGGCTCCACCGGAGCAGCCATGATCGCTCTCCTTGGCGATCTCGGTACGATCGCTGCACTTATTGGTTCGATTGGACTGGTCTTGCAGGCTGCGAAGGCCCTCCGCTCTGGGTCGACCCCCAACATGCGGCAGATGGCACTGCTGGTGTTTGGCGGATCAGTGACTGCCATGATCGCTCTCCAAATTGCCTTGCTCACCGACAACTT
>CAXMSI010000214.1:0-2951 GCA_964196085.1 uncultured Acidimicrobiia bacterium
TGATCGGCTCCAGGCAGTTCCACGTATTGGGCATCCGGAATCTTGCGAGCCAAGTAGCGGCCGTTCTCCACATGGCAGATACGGTCGCCCTCCGAGTGCATCACCAGCGTCGGAACACGAATAGTCGGAACGATGTCACGAACGTCGATATCAAAAGCCATCCGCATGAAAGCCTCGGCGCCTCCCGGTGTGTTGGCGTTCCTCTGAAGACGCGCCGACCAGTCAACGAGCCATGGCGTGTCCTCCTGGCTGGGAGCGAAGTACTCCATGAACCGGCCCGGCTTGCCCCACCGCTCGGGCAGCCCCGGCATTGACACCTCGAAGTCCTCCTCGGTGCTTTCACCCCAAGGCCACTCCTCGTCCTTGCGTTCCCGCACTTCGGCGCCCATGAGGATCAAGCCCGCGGTCCGTTCGGGATGCGCAGCCGCAAACAACATGGACAAAGGACCACCCTCAGATTCGCCGATGAGACTGGCCGACTCGCTACCCACGGCGTCCATCACAGCCGTAATGTCGTCCATCCGGACATCAAGCGGTGTGGCGCCGGGAACCCGATCCGACATACCCATGCCCCGTTTGTCAAACAGGATCACGCGGGCGAACTCACCCAAAAGCTCACAGAACCGCCGATAAGCCGGCAACTCCCACTCAACTTCCCGGTGAGACCAGGCGCCCTGCACGTACACGATGTCCACCGGCCCATCGCCAACAACGTGATAGGCCACCTGCACATCACCGCTACGAGCAAACCGGATATCAAGCATGAACCGACTGTAGTAATGAACCCTCATCGCAGGCCGTCCGTCAGCCGCACATATCCGGCATTGTCGAGCGGCGCTCGCTCGAAATTTGCTGCAATGAGGGAGCCCGGGGTGTAGGTGTTAGGCAGGTCTTCTGGCGTCGAAAACGAATTTGGTGATTGTGAAGAAGTATTCGCCATTGCGGCTCAACTCTTGGAGTTCGTTGGACCATGAGACTGCTTCTTTGGCGCTGACATTGTTGGCCGTAGCGAAGTCTGCAATGAGCGGGATGACGGCTCCGCTGTACCCATCAAGACTGTTGTCTGTGTTAACGAACGCATGACCGTGGGTTTCCACGTCAATGAACCCGCCACTGGTGAGGTCGTGAGCTAGTCGTTGTGGGAGTGCCCGATGAGCAAGATGTTGATCCCATACAGACAGCATCTTCTGCATCCGGTCAGGTTTGTTCGAATACCACGAAACCGTCGACCAGTCGACATCGACCACTACCAGACGTCCACCAGGCTTCAGGACACGAAACGCTTCTGCCAGCGCAGCCGCCACGTCAGCTACGTACTCGTAGACCTGGACAGCCACAACACCGTCAACCGAAGCATCCGCAATCGGAAGTCCGACGGCGTCGCCAACACGAAACTCGACATTCGCTCGACCTGCGTTCCGGTCCGTGGCCACTGCCAGCATGGTCTCGCTGGTGTCAATACCGATCACCAGACCCGACTCTCCAACCGCTTCCGCCAATTCGGCTGCATGGAAACCCGGCCCGCAGCCAACATCGAGCAAACGCTCACCAGGTCGAGGAGTCAGTGCACTGGTCGCCAACGCTCGCCTCTTGCGAACGTCCGCGGACATATACAACTGTTCTAGATGAGAGGCCGTCTGGTCATCAAAGACAAGCTGATCCGACATACAACAATCCTACGAGAACCACCAACGACACCGCACATGACCGGCATTATCTAGTGGGTGCCCGCGTATCCCGGCGATGGTCCGGACAGAGTGGAACCCTGAATCCACAAGCGATTCTCTGGCACGCCCGGAGGAACTCGAATCCCCAACCTTCTGATCCGTAGTCAGTCGGGTCGGCACGGCAGCGTTACTTCGTAATCGCTGTCATTGCAGGCTTTTGTTTGGCCGATGAGTCTCCATCAATCGGTGCGTAGGGGTACGCAAGGGGCACGGCCCAGGTCACGAGGATCGGCAGCTGTACCCAAGGTGGCTAGACCCGCCCTACTTGCGCCGTTATGGGTGGTTCTTAACGAGAGCCGGAGTCCGCTCAATATTTGCTGTCGCCTCAAGGGGTCATTGCAACACTTCGGCGAGTTTCTGTGATGGTGCCTTCCAGTTGAGGGTTTGTCTAGGCCGATTGTTGAGGGAGTGAGCGGCAGCGTCGAGATCTTCTTGAGTCAATGCGGCCATGTCGGTGCCTTTGGGGAAGTACTGACGCAGCAGGCCGTTGGTGTTCTCGTTCGAACCGCGTTGCCAGGGCGACCTTGGGTCACAGAAATACACCTGCACCCCTGTGTCGATGGTGAACTGGGCGTGTTGAGCCATTTCCTTGCCCTGATCCCAGGTCAATGACCGCCACAGGTGTTGGGGGAGGCGCTGAACGGTGGCTGCCAGTGCGGTGCGGACTGCTTCGGCGGTGTTGCCATCAGGTAAGGGGAAGAGCATCACATAGCGGGTGGCACGTTCGACCAGGGTGCCGATAGCGGTCATGCGTTTACCCATCAACAGGTCACCTTCCCAATGACCCGGCACCGCCCGATCCGCTACCTCAGCAGGACGTTCCGAGATCATGACTGGTTCACGGATCTGACCCTTCCCAGTCGGGGCTCGTTTGGTGGCCGGCCGTCGGATAGCCCGCCGGGTCCGCAGGGTATGCCTCCTGCAACCATCCAGCGATTTGCTGCGGTGACCACCACTCGCCCAGTTTCTCCTCCACCAGGTCCCGCAGACTCGAATTGTGTGCCAGTTTGCTCACCTTGGGTCGATGGGCTCGACGCAACGCGGCCCGATCAGCCCGCAGTGCCCGATACCGGTGCCGGCCCCCATTACGAGCCACCTCCCGACACACCGTCGACGGTGCCCTCCCCAACCCGCCAGCCATCTGACGCAGAGACTCCCCAGTCGCTATCCCTCGAGAGATCTCCTCCCGCTCAATAACCGATAGGTGCCGGGGATGTCGCCGCC
>CAXMSI010000215.1:0-2578 GCA_964196085.1 uncultured Acidimicrobiia bacterium
ACCCGAGCGTCAGACAACAGTCCACGAACCCCGTCTGCGTCGCCAGCATCAATGAGCCCAGCTGTGGATGACAACGAATCAGCCAATTCGCGAAGCTGGCCGGCTACCGACCTCTGATTGTGAGTCAGGATCTCCACCCACAACTCTGGTTCAGACAAGGCAACGCGGGTGAGATCTCGGAAGCTACCAGCAGCCAGCTTGAGCCGATCGCCGCTATTGGCAGCATGCTCGACCAACGAGGCAGCAATTACTTGAGGAAGATGCGATACCGCAGCAATCGCGTCGTCGTGCTCCTCAGCCGTGAGCCGCGTCGGTATACCGCCAAGCCAACCAATAATCTCTTCGACTACACCAAGATCTTCACTCGATGCTCGGCCAGGGACCACAATCCACGCAGCCCCACGAAACAAACCAAGCGAGGCGTGCATGGGGCCCGCGCGTTCGCGGCCAGCCATTGGGTGAGTTCCGACAAAACGAGGCAGGTGGGCTGCGGCCTGTTCAACAGCCACCTTTACAGCTGCCACATCAAAAACAAGCGCGTTGGTGTCAAGGCCCTTCAGCGTTGCAATGACCGAAGCAGGCGGTGAGGCAAGAACAACAAGCTCCGCCCCTTCTACAGCTGCGGCGAGGGAAACCGCTTTGCGGTTGATGGCACCTCGTTCACGAGCAACTTCAAGAGCATCGCGTGATGGATCCCAACCGGTCACAACAAGACCGTGTTTTGACAGCCCAAGGCCGATCGATGCTCCAATCAATCCAGTTCCGACAATCGTGACATGCTTCAAGAGACTTCGACTCCTGTAGCGGAGGCAAGCGTTTGTAGTTCGCCCATCAACGTAATGAAGTCTTCGGGCAGAAGAGCCTGTGCGCCATCGACCTTGGCCTCGGAGGGGTTGGGATGGACGTCGACCATCATGCCGGCTGCGCCCACGACTAGCCCTGCTTTGGCTAGCGGCCCGACGAGATACTTATGCCCACCAGAGTGTGAGGGGTCAACAATGACTGGGAGGTGAGACCGCTGCTTTACAACTGGCACCGCTGAAATGTCGAGCGTGTTGCGTGTCGCAGTCTCAAAGGTACGAATGCCTCGTTCAACCAGAATGATGTTGTTGTTGCCTTCGTTGTAGACGTACTCAGCAGCGGTCAACCAATCGTCAATCGTTGCGGTAAATCCACGCTTCAACATCACGGCCTTGTCGGACCTGCCGAGTTCTTGAAGGAGCGAATAGTTAGACATGTTTCGAGTCCCCACTCGAATGATATCCGCGTAGGAAGCGACTAACTCCACGTCACCTGGTTCAAGCACCTCAGCCACGAACGGCATATCGAAAGCTTCTCGAGCCTCAGCAAGCAACTGCAGGCCTTCTTCTTTAAGTCCTTGAAACGCGTACGGCGAAGTCCTCGGCTTGAACGCATCACCCCGCAACACAGTTGCTCCAGCTTCACGGACGGCTTGAGCTGTGGCGAAAAGTTGTTCGCGGCTTTCGACTGCGCATGGTCCAGCTATCACCGTAAACGAACCGTCACCGATGCTAACGCCACGCACCTGCACCACAGTGTCATGGGGGTGACTTTTTCGGGTGACTTGTTTATAGGCTTCCATGGTCAACCTTCGAGAGAACGCTGGGCATTCTCGCAGCCATCCAACCGGTTCCCCAAATACGAGATCAATTCCGTCACCACTTCGACAGCGGCGTCTCAGTGGTTGCTTGTGGGCATAGCTTCTCGCTTCGAGTCCACCCGCCATACCAACCTGAACCCCAGAAGCACTCGGGCGACCTAGAATCTGAAGCAATGGCACGTGTCCTCATTACCGGCGCTTCTTCTTGGGAGGGCACTCAGCTCGCCAATCGATTGCTGGCCTCGGGCGGCGACGTGGTTGCTGTCGACGACATGGCCCCCTCGGTTCGCTTGGATCCCCCGCTGCATCGTTTCGATCTTGACACCCTTGAGTTCGCACACTTTGTACTGGACACCGAACCGACAACCATCGTCCACCTGCAGACGATGGATCGCTCCAAGCGGATTGGTAGCCAGAAAGCGCGAGAATCCGTCGTTCTAGGGTCCCAAGCGTTGTTCGGCGCAATCTCCCGGCTGACCTCGGTCAAGCATGTGGTGGTGAACTCCGACGCAGCGGTCTATGGCACAGGACCTCGGCACGCCACCATCCTTCCCGAATCCATCAGGCTTGCAGGCCGAGCGACCCGCCACGAACGGGCCCTTAGGGAGGTAGAACGTTTTGTTGCAGAAGAACAGAAAGACCACCCAGAAGTCGTGTTTACCGTCCTTCGGTTCGCAGAGACTGTTGGGAACCACTTCGAGTCTCCACTCATCGAGTACTTCCGCAGGGGCCTGGTACCAACCGTGATGGGATTCGACCCACTGTTGCAGTTGCTCCACGAGGACGACCTGCTCTCGTGCCTAGAGTTTGTGGTGGCGAACCCCACCTCGGGCATTTTCAACATTGCCCCTGAGGTCCCTCTCTACCTGAGCCAGATCCTTCGCCTCGCAGGGATGAGGGAACTGCCCCTTCCAGGGCCGCAGCTCAGACTGGCGCGACGGGCGTTGAAGCGAACCG
>CAXMSI010000215.1:2588-2935 GCA_964196085.1 uncultured Acidimicrobiia bacterium
TCCCCCTCCCACACCACACGACAGATTGCAGCGTCACTGCTGGGTCCAAACGCATGAGTGATCTCGGACGCCTCACCAAACCCGAGCTCGCGGCATTGGCAAAAGCGGCCGACATCTCTGGCCGCTCCAAGATGACGAAGGCAGAACTGCTTTCTGCCATCCATGGCCACCTGGCTAAACGCGATCCACTCCCGATCGTCGCCAAGGCGGATGCATCGCCGAGGCGGCAATGGAAGGAGTTTCTCGACTTCGACCAACGGTGCGGGCAACGGGCAGGATCTGGGCCTCGATGCGACTACCCCTTGGTGAAGGGGAGCTCAGCGTGCGCTATTCACGGAGGCGTCAGC
>CAXMSI010000216.1:0-2923 GCA_964196085.1 uncultured Acidimicrobiia bacterium
GACCGAAGAACTCACGGCAACTACAACTACTGACCAATAGTTAGAGACTGGAACCCCAACATTTCGTCCGTCTGGAAGACGGGTAAGAACGTCTCTAAGGGTTCACGGGCGCTGTTCGACCCAATCGATTGCTGAAAGTAATACCCGATTTGTGGTTGTGGCAAGGCTAAGAGCACTGTAGGGTCATTCCGACCCTCTTTTTGAGGGTTCACTAGTGAGGAATAGAAGGGAATTAATTCCATGCGTAAATTTCGCAATGTAATAGCTCTATTGATGGTGCTTGGGCTCGTAGCAGCTGCATGTGCCGCCGATGATGCTGCCAGCACAACTGTGGCTGCCACTGAAGGCACAACTGCAGTGACGTTGGCTCAGGGCGGCAGCACACTTGCTGACGTTCTTGCTCGTGGTGAGCTGAACTGTGGAACGGGTGGTGCCGCTGTTGGTTTCTCCGAGACACAGACCGACGGTTCAATGACCGGACTCGATGCTGACTTCTGCCGCGCTGTTGCTGCAGCTGTTCTGGGCGACGCTGATGCAATCAGCTTCACCGAGACAACTGCTGCTGAGCGCTTTGAGGTTCTCTCATCTGGTTCGATTGATGTCCTAATGCGTAACACAACGTTCACGCAGTCACGTGACACCACACTTGGGCTCGACTTCCTACCAACGACATACTTCGATGGTCAGGGCGTCATGGGTAAGGCTTCGCTCGGTTTCACCGAGGATTCAACTCTTGCTGATGTTGACGGCGCTGTGCTGTGCACCAACGCTGGTACGACCACTGAGAAGAACATCACCGAGGGTGCCAGGCTCTTTGGAGCTACCATCCAATTGAAGACTGTTGAGTCCTTTACGGAAGCAATGGAAGGCTTCAAGGCTGGTGACTGTGACCTCGTGACAACTGACGCGTCAGGTCTCTATGGAAACCGCTTCGCGGCAATCGCTAACGGCGAAATTGCTGAAGGCGACTGGGTTGTGTTCCCACGGGCACCAATCTCCAAGGAGCCATTGGGTCCTGTTGTTCGTCAGAACGACTCCGACTGGGCTGACATCGTTCGCTGGACGATCTACGCAATCTTCATCGCTGATGAGCGTGGCGTAACTTCTGCGAACATTGATGAGGTTCTTGCAGCCATCGAAGTTGATGCTGACGGAAACGTAACTGCTGGAGATCCTGAGCTTGCACGTCTCTTCGGAAAGACTTCCGGCGAGCTGCAGACGAGCATGGGCCTTTCGGCTGATGCCTTCTACCAGGCTGTCAAGCAAGTTGGTAACTACGACGAGATCTTCTCCCGTAACCTGAACACACTCGGCATTAGCCGTGACGGTTCCCCGAACCGCCAGTGGACAGAGGGTGGATTGATTTACGCACCACCAGCTCGATAGAAAAAACCTACTAAAACGAAGAAAGGGGCGCGAAAGCGTCCCTTTCTTCGTTTCATGGGTGTAAGTTCCAGACACTATTGCGCGTTTGGCGCAAACATCCATGACCGGCATGCCTGGGAGGTACAACGAAGGTGGTAACAGACCAAGATGCGATTATCCTTCCGGAGAAGCCTCCCTTTTACCGAGATATTCGGATTATCAAGTGGATTGCACAGTTTGCCGCGTTAGCGGTTGTGTTCTTCGTCTTCTGGCTGCTGGCAACGCAGCTCGATAAGAACCTGACAGCTCAGGGCAAGGAAATCTCTTTCGACTTCTTGTCTAAGCCAGTAGGCATCACACTCTCCGATGGCTTCAACACCACCCCGAACTCGGCCATGCAGGCGCTGGCTGTCGGAATTACAAACACGCTGAGAGTTACGTTCAGCGGTATCATCGCCGCCATCGTGCTCGGAACCGTGCTGGGTGTTGCTCGCTTGTCCGACAACTGGATCGTGAATAAAGCCTCCACTATCTACGTCGAGACTATTCGCAACATTCCGGTGCTCGTGCAGATCGTCTTCTGGCAGGTCTTGCTGCGTGGCCTTGGCCCGCTTTCAGCCGACTCGGCGATTGTTCCGGTCGGAGACAAGGCGCTGTTCTACGCCTCAGCAAAGGGCATCTCGTTCCCTTGGTTTAACCCCAATCAGACGCGGTGGCAATGGATAGCTATCTTCGCCGTTGGTGTCTATGTCGCTAAGCGGGTCTACGCGTGGCGGATCGGAATTCAAGAAGCTGGGAAAGGTGAAGCCCGAGCGGGGACTTGGATGCTGCTTACCCTTTCGGTATTCGGTCTTGTGGGTTGGTTCGCCCATCCACTAGCTGGTTTCCTTCATCACGTGTTCGCCTTCATTGCCGGGATCTTCGAGAATGTGCCAGTTCTCATCTTCCAGCTCATCTTTTCCCTCCTGATTGCCTACGTGGCCTACTGGGTCATCAATACTCGTTTGAAGCTACTGAAGACCCCCAACGGGTATGGCAAGTTCTCAGACGACGATTGGTACCGGATCTTTGCCGCTGGATTGGTTGGCCTGCTCGGAGTTGCTTTGTTCATGTCTAAGAGCAACATAAGCTCAGCCATTGTTGGCCAGGAGGCCGTGGCAGGGACTTCCATGGGGCTGCAACAAATGTTCGAGATCTTCTCATCGAAGTTCGGAGCAGGCCTCGCGGACTCGGGTGCCGCCCCGTTCACAGGCAACCTTCCGGCCCTTACCGATGGTCGGTTCATCAACATGGACCAAGCAGTGGGCAAGGTGTTCAACATCCAGTTCTTCGCTCTCTGGGTCGGCCTTGTTGTCTACACGGCTGTGTTCATTGGTGAAGCTGTGCGAGCCGGCGTCCTCGCCGTCGCAAAAGGACAGTCAGAGGCTGGATTGGCGCTCGGCCTCAGGCGAGGTCAGCTGCTTCGCATGATTGTTTTGCCGCAGGCGTTCCGGATTGTGTTGCCGCCAATTGGTAACCAGTTCCTCAACCTATTCAAGAACTCTTCGTTGGCAATCGC
>CAXMSI010000217.1:0-2883 GCA_964196085.1 uncultured Acidimicrobiia bacterium
CATTGATCTGAGTAGCAGTAATGTATGGGTTATGACCGCATCCCCCTTCATCCCCAGCCCTGATGACCAACTCTCCTACCAGGTGTTGGGCGGATGGCGGGTAGGGCACCTCGCTGAAGAGACAACCAAGTCGGGGCTACTCGTGCCAGCGGGCAGTGAAAAGTCTGATGACGCCTTGGCGCTGGTGGACGTCAACACAGGCCAGCTTTTTTGGGCAGCGCCGACGGGGACCTGGCGCTTCTTGTGGCCTGAAAGCAATCGGATCGTTGTAGCGGTTAGAAAGTCTCAGATCATCGCCCAGGCCGTAGCCCCCGAGGCCCCAGAAACCGACGGCAACTATCTGTAGTCCTCCTAAACACGTCTACAAACGCTCGGACTTATGGGGCCGCGCAATCTTACCGGTGAGCTTGGCGTCGAAATGCCTCGGCGCGAAATCATCAAGGCTTCTAGGCTCTGGCTATGAGTGAAGGGCGCCAGAGGCGCAGGCTGACAGCCACAGTTACTGACCTCGAGGTCAAGCGCCAGAAAGCGATGCTCGTCGGCGTTGTGCTCCCCAACATCGACGGTGTCTGGGCACAACGAAGCCTTGAGGAGCTAGCGCTGCTCACTGATACCGCAGGCTCTGAACCGGTTGAATCAGTTCTGGTACGTCGAGAATCGCCAACACCGGGCACATTCATCGGCAAGGGCCAAGCACGCGAGCTTGCCCGACAGGCTGAAATTCTCGATATTGACGTCCTCGTGTTCGACAACGACCTCACGGCTACTCAACAACGCAACCTCCAAAAGATCTTCGAGGTCGATGTCGTGGACCGTACAGCTGTCATCTTGGACATCTTTGCCCAACACGCAACGTCCAAAGAAGGCATGTTGCAGGTCGAGTTGGCCCTGCTCCAATATCACCTTCCGCGCCTACGCGGACGAGGCACCGAGATGTCTCGGATTGCTGGTGGCCTCGGAACTAAGGGACCCGGCGAAACCAAACTTGAGACCGATGGGCGAAAGATTCGCGATCGAATCTCGCGACTCAGGAGAGAACTCAAGGCTCTAGAGAAGTCGCGGGGTACCAGGGCAAAGTCGCGCCGCAACGCCGGCCTGCCCCTCGTCGCGCTTGTTGGTTACACAAACGCCGGCAAGTCCTCGCTCATGAACCGAATGACCAACGCTGGTGTTCTGCAGAAGGACCAGTTGTTCTCCACACTCAGCTCAACGATCCGTAAGCTCACACTCCCTAAGGGAAGCTCTGCGTTGTTATCTGACACCGTTGGCTTCGTCCAACGTCTCCCGCATCAACTCGTCGAGGCTTTTCGGTCCACCCTTGAAGAGATTGCCGAGGCTGACCTCATCCTCCACATCGTGGACGGATCTGACCCTTCCTCAGAGACCCAAATGCGCGCAGTTCGCAAAGTGCTTGCCGATATCGACGGGGCAACTGAAATTCCAGAGATCATCATTTTCAACAAGTCCGACCTTTGTGACGAAGTTGCATTGAAGCGCCTCAGGAACCTCCACCCCGAAGCGTTGGTGACATCCGCGCATAAGAACGAAGGCGTCGAGGAACTTATGGCGCGTATTGAGCAAGCTATCGACCTCCACACGGTGCTGGTCGACCTGATGATCCCCTACGATCGAGGGGACCTCTTAGCTTCGCTCCATGACGATGGCAGGGTTGTGAGCATGGACACCGCTGACGATGGGGTGGCGGTTCAGGCACGTATTCGACCCAGCCGGTTACACAAGTACCAGACCTCCGACCTTGTAGCGGTCGGCGACGATCAGGTCATCACCGATTCTTAGCCCTCTCGGCTGCGACTGGGCAACGCTACGATTCACCTCATGACAGCTGACATTGGACTAATTGGGCTGGCCGTAATGGGTCAGAACCTCGTACTCAACATGAACGACAACGGCGCGACGGTCGCGGTGTTCAACCGCACCACCTCAAAGGTGGATGACTTCTTGGCTGGAACTGCTCATGGGACCAACGTAATTGGAACTCACACCATCGAGGAGTTTGTAGGTCAGCTGAGCAGCCCTCGAAAAGCGATGATCATGGTTAAGGCTGGTTGGCCCGTTGACGCGGTGATCGAACAACTAGTCGAACTCTTTGAACCCGGGGATATCATCATCGATGGCGGCAACTCCCACTTTGAAGACACCGAGCGCCGCACCAAGGACCTAGCCGACCAAGGGATTCTCTTCATCGGCACCGGAATTTCAGGTGGCGAAGAAGGCGCCCGCTTCGGCCCGTCCATCATGCCCGGCGGCAACAAAGACGCCTGGCCGCAGGTCAAGGAACTGTTTCAGGCCATTGCCGCCAAAGTAGAAGATGGCACGCCGTGCTGTGACTGGGTGGGCGAAGGTGGCGCTGGGCACTACGTGAAAATGGTCCACAACGGGATCGAGTATGGCGATATGCAGGTCATCGCTGAGGCCTACTGGATTCTTAAAGCTCAAGGCAAGTCCCACCCTGAAATGTCGGATATTTTCGGGACTTGGGGTGAAGGCGTTCTCGACTCTTTCCTCATAGACATCACTAGTGACATCATGAAGTTCAAAGACGACAACGGATCTCCCCTGTTGGAGAGCATCCTTGATGCTGCAGGACAGAAAGGCACGGGCAAGTGGACCGCTATCTCGTCGCTCGACCTCGGAATGCCAATGACTCTGGTGGCTGAAGCCGTGTATGCACGCATCGTTTCAGCCCTCAAGTCTGAGCGGGTTGTGGCTTCGGACCTTCTGGAGGCCAATGCTGCAGAGGGCGCTCCAGCTGCTTCGCTTGACGATCTCCGCGACGCTCTCTACGCGTCCAAAATCATTTCTTATGCCCAGGGGTTCATGCTCCTCGACGCTGCTGCCAAGCAATACTCTTGGACACTGGAC
>CAXMSI010000218.1:0-2463 GCA_964196085.1 uncultured Acidimicrobiia bacterium
TTCGCATTCGGGGGCGCTTGGGGTGAGACCTGCTGCTAACGCTGTGTTGTGTTCGTCCATTGAGCGGATAACAAGCACCATCACTACAGCTACGCCGCCTCCGGCGAGTAGCGCTCCAACTGTTCCCATTGACCAGAGCCAACCAGTGCAGGTGCTACATGAAGTGGCAACAATGAGCCAACCTAAGGCACCTCCTACCGCTGCCGCAGCTGCGACAGGGATGAAGAACAGGGGGTTGGGGTATCTACGCACGACGACCTCGTGTATCGAGCCCAGCAGAATCAAGAACCTCTGGCGGAGCTAGCTCGGGAAACACTGGTTTCGGGTGGTGACGCTCAGGGATGAGGGGAACTGTGGCAATGTGGGTCTCTCCTTGCCAGGCGAACCACGCAATCGCAACGGCAACCGCCACAAGCAGCCCAGCCGCTGGCCACGGCCCGTACCAAGAAAGCCCTACCACGGCAATTGGCAGCACGGTGCGCGATAGCCACAGTGCGACTAGCGAGACCTTGCCGAAAGCCCATGCGAGCAGCAATGATGCTCCCGCAATCAGCCAACCCAGGGCTGGCGGAGAGGTATCGAGACTCACTAGGGCGAGAGCGAGTGGCATTGACACCAAGGCGAGCATTAACAAGGCGGCTGAAGCGGGCGGAGCGGTTGGCAGCAGACCAACCCTCACGGTTGTTGTCCGCCCGCTGAGTGCGAAGGCCGTCATGACTGCCACAGCTGAGGCAGTCCACCATCCTGCCGTCGGTGGTAGTAGGAACACGGGAAGTAGCTGGATCCCGACTAAGCCGAGCGAAAGGCGCTGCGCCCAGAGCGACTGGCCTAGTAAAAGGCCAGCTACTGCGGTGAGGGTAAGAATTCCTGAGGAAAGAAACAGCAGCAGGAACGCTGAGGCCTCGAGATCGGCTGTACTCACGAGGACTAGCCACGCAGCCACTGAGGTGACAAGCAGGAGAGACGAAAGCACGTTGGGACGTTGCATCACATCAAGGATAGGAGGCTTGGCGGCTTTCAGTCTTGCTACAGCGGCGACTCGTAGACTTCAACGAGATCCCAGCCATTTTCGTTCTTCTTGAGAGTCTGCACTGATGCATGGGTCGGCTTGTCAGTGAAGAATCCGGGGAAACCTCGACCGGTGGTTACCCGTACCGCTGCGTGGATGGGATCCTGATGGGAAACCACTACGGCCTCTTCGCCGTCTCGCTCCGCGATTGACTCCATAACACCGATAATCCGATCGGCCACGGACCGCATGCTTTCGGGGGCGAAGGGGAGGTCAGTTGGGTCATCAAGGTAGGACTCGAGCTGACCTGGGAACACCGTAGGAATATCGTCCCACGAGTGCCCTTTCCATCCATCAAGGCCGCGCCATTCGATCAGATTAGGATCGATTCGGATGTGTGTTCCGAGTCCGGCACAGAGCGGCTCTGCGGTCTCGATCGCTCGGATCAAAGGTGAGGACCAGACCTCGGTGATTGGACGGCCAGCGAGGTGGATGGCAGTGGTGAAGGCCTGCTGACGTCCTAACTCACTGAGCTCGTAGCCGGGGAGGTCGTTGTAAACGATGTGGCCTGGATTGTGGACTTCTCCGTGCCGAACAAGGTGGATGATTGAGGTCATGGAGCCACCCTAGACAGCGTCGATCCCTTGAGCTGGTTGGGGTGCCACAATACGCAGGTGTCCGCCTCAGGATTTCCCGAACCCATTCTGCACATCGATATGGACTCGTTCTTTGTCGAAGTTGAACGAGTCATGAATCCGACTTTGCGGGGGCTCCCGGTGGCCGTGGGCGGTGTTGGGGCAAGAGGGGTAATTGCGTCTGCCTCCTATGAGGCGAGGTCGATGGGGGTTCGGTCTGCGATGCCGACTGCAGCCGCCTTGAGGCGTTGCCCCAGCTTGGTGGTGGTTGGCAGTCAGCACGGGGCCTATCGGGATGTGTCAGTCAAGATGTTCAGAATCCTCAATGAGGTCGTACCCGAAGTTGAAGGCCTCTCCATCGACGAGGCGTTCCTTGACGTGTCAAGCCTCAAAAAGCATTACGACTCGGCTTCTGAGATTGCAGAAGTCTTGAGGGCGAGAATCGCCGACGAGCTGTCTCTGCCGGCTTCGGTAGGGATTGCTAGCAATAAACTCATTGCAAAGCTCGCCAGCGAGAAGGCTAAGCCGAACGGCGTCCTGCGAGTGCGACTAGAGACCCAGCTTCAGTTCCTGCATTCCCTCCCTGCTAGGAACCTTTGGGGAGTGGGAGCAGCCACGCTCGCAACCCTGCAACGCCTTGGCATAGAGACGATCGGGGATATCTCGAAAACCTCTGAAGCGTCTCTGGCAAGTTTGCTTGGGCCTGGGTTGGGACCGTCACTCGTGCGACTTGCTAATGGCCATGACCCGCGTCGGGTTGTGGATAGGCGGCGGGTCAAGGCAGTCTCGGCTGAAGAGACGTTTGCTACTGATATCACC
>CAXMSI010000218.1:2473-2831 GCA_964196085.1 uncultured Acidimicrobiia bacterium
CCGGATGCGTCGAGCGGCGTTGGTCGGCCGGACCATCTCCATCAAGGTGAGATTCGCCGATTTCACCACGATCTCTCGAAGTCACACGCCGCCAGCCCCCGCAGTCCTGGCCAAGGACATGTTCCGCGAGGCGCGCCAACTGCTGTTGAACGCGGTCCCTGCACCTCAAGCGGTACGGTTGCTAGGCGTTGCTCTCACCGGGTTGGAAGCGACCGGCGGGAGGCAGTTGAGCCTCGATACGCCCGAGAAATGGGACCGCCTTGCCGACGCAGTTACGGAGGTGCGAGAACGGTTTGGGGCGAGTTCGGTAACGCCAGCTAGGTTGAGTGAACCGGAGCTCCCGTCGGATACTTCGAAA
>CAXMSI010000219.1:0-2824 GCA_964196085.1 uncultured Acidimicrobiia bacterium
CCCTCTCGAGCTGAGAGTTCGACTGCGCCACACCATTGGAACCGAGAACAACGATCAGCTCTTCTTTGAAGACCTCTTTCTTGATCTCGGCACCTACGAGGCAAGCGTTGCTGGCCGAATTCTCGACCTCACGTTCATGGAGTACCAACTGCTGACGTTCTTTGTGGAGCGCCCGGGCAAGGTGTGGTCAAGGGAACAGCTACTCAGCCAAGTCTGGGGCTACGAATACTACGGCGGTGCCCGAACAGTTGATGTCCACGTACGCCGCCTAAGAGCCAAAATAGGCGAAGAAAGAGCTTCATGGATAAAAACGGTGCGCTCGGTGGGGTATAGGTTTGGTTAGTGCGGATCGTTCGGCCGAAGGCCGGACATTCCCACAGGACTGCAGGCGGGCTTTCCTGCAGTCACAAAACAACCACTACGCAGTGGGTTTGGCTCTCCCTAGCGAGACGAACACACGTCAAGACACCGATATCACCAAGCGAGCCGCTGTCTAGATAGGGAGAAACCCTTCACAGGCCCGAGGCCTCACCTCAATGGGGCGGTGCCCCTCCTCGCTCGCTCCGCTCGCATTTCCTCCCCGCAAGCAGGGACGCACGCGCAACTGTGCGCGAAGCCGTGGCAGAAGCGTTATCTCGCGGCGATTAGCTCTATTTCGACTCTTGCGCCTAGTGGTAAGGCTGCGACCTCTACCGTTGACCTTGCTGGCTTGAAATCGCCAACTGCTGCACCGTAGATCTCGTTCACTGTTGCGAAGTCGCCCATGTCAGCCAAGAAGATTGTCGTCTTGGCGACATTCTCCCAGGAAAGCCCCAGTTCGCCGAGCAAGGCTTCGATGTTCGTCATGATGAGTTGCGCTTCGACAGCTACATCGCCGAGTACCAGCTCCCCTACGGAGCGGTCGTAGCCCATCTGTCCTGACAAGAAAACGAAGCCGTTCGCTTCGGTCACCGCCGAGTAGGGGCCTACCGCCGGAGCGGTGCTTGCTAGTTCTGGGCGTTCAACCATGAACTATGAGAAGGATTTGCCGCAGCCGCACGAGCGCTCGACATTGGGATTGTTGATCGCAAAGCCTGACTCCATAAGTCCGTCTTTGTAGTCAAGAACCGCACCAACCAAGCGAGGCAAGCTCTGTGGGTCAACAGCAACTTTGACATCGCCAAATTCTTCAATGATGTCATCGTCCTCGAACTGAGAGTCAAAGAACATCTCGTAAGAGAAGCCAGAGCAACCGCCCGGACGGACAGCCACGCGAAGAGCGAGGTCATCACTGCCCTCGTCTCTAATCAGCTCGGCCACCTTTCCAATTGCTTTGTCAGTAAGGCGAATAGCTCGCTTGTCTTCATGGGTCTTGATCGAAAGGCCGACGTCCATATGTGCTCCTTGGTACCTGCCGCAAGTATAGGGGCAACTCGCCCGAACCCTCAAGGCACTTTTTGCTATCCGGTTGATCAACAATTTACCGGCATACGTGGAAGTGAGTACACACCTAGCGCGTACCAATTAGCTTTTCAGAGTCCTTAACCTCTGGGGATGACGACCGAAGACGCCATCCTCGAAGCCCTCAAGGGCGTTATGGACCCCGAGCTCGGGCTCAATGTTGTTGAGCTGGGAATGATCCCAGAGGTCAGGCTCGCCGGTACCCATGCAATCATTGGCGTTGCTCTAACGATTGCTGCTTGCCCAATGCGCACCCAGATCGAGGGAGATGTTGAACGTCGAGTTTTGTCGCTACCCGGCGTAGAAACGGTGGAAATTCGCACGACAGTTATGCGTCGTGCTCAACGGGCCACCCTGATGGAACGGGCCCGCAAGAACGCTCGTGACAATGCCCAGCAGACTCAGGTTTCAGCGACCACCCGAGTCATTGCAGTGGCCAGCGGAAAAGGCGGGGTTGGAAAGTCGACTCTCACAGCAAACCTTGCAGTCGCAATGGCCTCACTCGGACTTGAGGTGGGGGTGCTCGATGCAGATATCTGGGGCTTCTCTATCCCTCGAGCGCTGGGGGCCACGGATAGAATCCGCGCCTCAGAAAAAAAGCTACTGCAGCCGGTCACGGCCCACGGTGTGAAAGTCATCTCAACGGGCCTCATCACCGAGTCCGAAGAAACCGCTCTCATGTGGCGAGGGCTCATGCTCTCCAAGGCCCTTGAGCAGTTCTTAACTCAGGTTGAATGGGGTGAGCTCGACTACCTTCTGATCGACATGCCGCCAGGAACTGGCGACGTTCAAATGGCGTTGTCAAGGCTTCTCCCACAAGCTGAAATGCTCGTGGTAACAACTCCTCAACTAGCTGCGCAAAAGGTCGCTATCCGAGTGGCCGACATGGCGCGTCGGTCCTTCATGCCGATCCTCGGGGCGGTAGAGAACATGTCACACTTCGAATGTGCGCACGGCGAGAAATATGCTGTATTTGGTAACGGCGGCGGAACTCGGTTGTCCGAAGATCTCAACATCCCGTTGCTGGGCCAGATCCCGCTAGACCCAGCAGTGGTGGAAGGGCAGGACACGGGGCGCCCCGTGGTGGCCTATCTACCTGCTAATCCAGCAGCGGTTGCAATCACCGAACTGGCTGAAGCATTGATGCGAGTCCTCCCAATTGCCGATGCCGAAAGCTGCGTAGGCAGGCTGGCCCATATCTTTGACAACTTTCCTCCACTACCCGAAGACCTTCTTACGCCATAGGGCTATTTACAGAGGCCTGTCACCAAAGGTGTGGGGTTGACGGCTCCACCGCCGTTGGGGTGGTACTCGAAGTGCAGGTGCGGAATGTGGGCCGGAGCGTTACCTGAAGTACCAACAGTCCCAATCACTTCTCCCACTG
>CAXMSI010000220.1:0-2823 GCA_964196085.1 uncultured Acidimicrobiia bacterium
AGAAGCAGGTAAAGAAACTGATCGCTGGCCCCGGCGTATACATCTGTGACGAGTGCATTGATCTCTGTAACGAGATCATCATTGAAGAGCTTGCCGAGATTGAGCCAAGTGAGTTCATTGAACTCCCTACCCCGTCTGAGATCGACGCCTTCTTGGGCGAGTATGTGATTGGTCAGGACAAGGCCAAGCGGACGCTCGCTGTTGCGGTGTATAACCATTACAAGCGGGTGCGGACGACTTCGCCCAAGGACGATCCGGTAGAACTGCAGAAGTCGAACATTCTCATGGTTGGCCCAACCGGGTCGGGCAAGACCGAGTTGGCTCGCACCCTTGCCCGCATGCTCAATGTGCCATTCGCGATTGCTGATGCAACAGCGCTGACCGAGGCGGGGTACGTAGGCGAAGACGTTGAGAACATTCTGTTGAAACTGATTCAGGCTGCGGACTACGACGTTGCCAAAGCTGAGCAGGGCATTATCTACATCGACGAGATCGACAAGATCGCCCGCAAAGCTGAGAACCCATCCATCACTCGTGACGTTTCGGGTGAAGGTGTGCAGCAAGCACTCCTCAAGATTCTTGAGGGAAGCGTTGCCTCGGTCCCGCCGCAGGGTGGGCGTAAGCATCCACACCAAGAGTTCCTACAGATCGACACCGCCGACGTCCTGTTCATTGTGGGTGGAGCGTTTACCGGCCTCGATGATGTGATCGCCGAGCGCATTGGTAAACGAACCATCGGGTTCGGCTCTGAATCGGTCGCCAAAAAGGAACTGGGTTCAAGCGAGCTGTTGGCTCAGGTCCAGCCTGAAGATCTCCACAAGTTCGGCCTCATCCCAGAGTTCATTGGGCGGCTTCCGGTTATCGCGTCGGTAGAACAGCTCGATGCAGAGTCACTGATCCGAATTCTCACTGAACCAAAGAACGCGCTTATCAAGCAGTACCAGCGCATGTTCGAGATGGACGGTGCTGAGCTCTCCTTCACCACTCAAGCCTTTTCAGCGATTGCTGACAAAGCACTTGAGCGCAAGACTGGCGCCCGTGGGCTCCGTTCGATTCTTGAAGAGACGCTCCTCGACATCATGTACGACCTGCCATCGCGCGACGATATGACGCATGTGGAAGTCACTGAGAAGATGGTCAACGAGAACGCGCTAGAACCAGTAGTAGACATCCGGGATGGTCTCAGCGCGTAGCTGCCTGTGGTGCCAGGTTGGCCCACACTGTCTGGAATCGGATTAGTTGTCGCTGCTCGACGCCCAGAGGTTCAGCGATGCATCGACTGCGTATTGATCGATCTCTGCCAGCTCGGCTTCGGTGAACGAGAGGTTGTCTAGGGCCCCAATGCTGTCTTCTATCTGGCTCCACCGCGAGGCTCCAACAAGTACTGACGTGATTCGGTTGTCTCGCAGCACCCATGCAATGGCCATCTGAGCCAGCGTCTGTCCGCGGTTCTCGGCCAAAGCGTTGAGGGCGCGGAGGTTGGCCAAGTTGCTCTCGCTCACGATGTTCTGGTTGAACGAACCGTCGTCTGCTGCCCGAGA
Organism: uncultured Acidimicrobiia bacterium; assembly: GCA_964196085.1. Taxonomy (GTDB): domain Bacteria; phylum Actinomycetota; class Acidimicrobiia; order Spongiisociales; family JAENVV01; genus CAXMPE01. The sequence goes on from CAXMSI010000220.1 coordinate 1,542, forward strand.
GTCGAGAGGAATCTCGCCACTCAAGTACTTGTTAGTAAGGAGTCCTTGGGCGAGAGGTGAGAATGCAATGGCTCCCATGCCCTCTTCCCCCAAAACATCGAGTAGTCCGCCTTCTACCCATCTGTTGAACATGGAGTAGGACGGTTGGTGGATTATACAGGGAGTCCCAAGGCCTCTCAGGATTGCTGCTGCTGCGGCGCTCTTTTCTGGCCCATAAGAGGAGATCCCTGCGTACATTGCCCGGCCGGAACGGACAGCTGTGTCTAGGGCTCCCATCGTTTCTTCGAGAGGTGTGTCGGGGTCGAACCGGTGCGAGTAGAAGATATCCACGTATTCGAGTCCCATGCGGTCGAGGCTTTGGTCGAGGGACGCAAGCAGGTACTTACGTGATCCCCATTCGCCGTATGGGCCGTTCCACATCAAGTATCCGGCTTTGGTGGAGATCACCATCTCATCTCTGAACGGCATCAGATCGTCAGCCAAGACTTGCCCAAAGTTCGACTCAGCCGACCCAGCAGGTGGGCCGTAGTTGTTGGCTAGGTCGAAGTGGGTGATACCAGCATCGAAAGACTTCAAAACCATCTCGCGTGCGTTGGAAGTGACTTCGGGCCCCCCGAAATTCTGCCAGAGTCCGAGTGAAATCTTGGGTAGTTTGAGGCCGCTTCGTCCCGTTCGAGTGTAGGTCATCTTGTCGTAACGGTCTTCGCGTGGCTGGTTCAACGGGGTCCTTTGGGAGGCTCTGGTTTGAACACCCTAAACGATGCTGTGATGTCTCCCGAACGCAGGTAGCATTCGGCCTTCATGGAACTCACTTACTCGCCCGAGAACTTCGAATCTGACTGGTACGCCAAGTGGGAAGCGGCTGGGGTCTTCCGACCTGAGGTGAATCCTGACGGTGAGCCCTTCTGCATGGTGATTCCGCCTCCCAATGTCACCGGTCAGCTGCATATGGGACACGCCCTCAATCACGTGATGATTGACGCCATCATCCGCCGTAAGCGGCAACAAGGTTTTGCGGCTCTTTGGGTGCCTGGCACCGACCACGCCGGCATCGCCACCCAAGCTGTTGTTGAAAAGGCGTTGGCCGACGAAGGCACAAGCCGCCAAGAACTCGGTCGTGACAGGTTCCTCGAGCAGGTATGGGCGTGGAAGGAAACCTATGGCAACCGCATCACATTGCAGATGAGGACCTTGGGAGACTCCTGTGACTGGGGTCGTGAAAGATTCACGATGGATCAAGGTATGTCCAAGGCAGTTAGAGAAGTGTTCGTAAGCCTGTGGG
>CAXMSI010000221.1:0-2801 GCA_964196085.1 uncultured Acidimicrobiia bacterium
CAAGTTCGAGACCTATGCGATCAATCGGATTCGTGGTGCCATCTTGGACGAGCTCCGTGCTCTGGACTGGGTTCCACGGTCGGTTCGTTCGAGGGCCCGAGAGATAGACCGTGCCGTAGCAGAGCTTGAACACCGTCTTGGCCGTCAGCCGAGCGACGAAGAAATCGCCATTCTCATGGACATCCCTGTTTCTAAGGTCCGCGATCAACTCGGCGAGATTTCGAACCTGGGTGTTGCGGCGCTCGACGACGTGCTGGGTTTTGACTCCGACTCTTCGACGCTGGGTGAACGGGTAGCCGACCCCAGAGGCGTAAGCCCAGAGAATGCCTTCCAGGACATTGAGACCAAGCACATCTTGGCCGACGCCATCAACCGCCTTCCGGAGCGAGAGCGGCTTGTGCTCACGCTTTATTACTACGAAGGCCTAACACTTGCTGAGATCGGTGGTGTCTTGGGCGTGACCGAGTCCCGAGTGTGCCAGATCCACACCAAGTCAGTTATGAGCCTCAAGAACCGGCTAGCTACTTAGTTCTGAAAAACTGTCTGTGAGGATTGGGTGTCTACTCAGGGTGACGAGGCCGCCTCTGACACGTTGCGCCCCACCTTCCCCTTTCACACTCTTTCGGGTAATGACCCGAAGCCCTTGGTTGGCGCAATGGCAATGGCTCAAATTCCCACCTGATTCACAAACGGGTTACACTTGCCGCAACGAAACACGCCCGTGTTAGGCCCCACTGGTCAGACTTATGTCTGCGGGGCGATCTTCATTGATCAAAGCGGCTTTAGGCCGACACATTGGCGGAAGAAAAACCAAACTAATTGAAAGGAATACCCATGGCTGTTGTCACAACAAAACAGCTTCTGGAGGCTGGAGTTCACTTCGGCCATCAGACTCGCCGCTGGAACCCGAAGATGGCTGAGTACCTCTTTGGCGATCGCAACGGCATCCACATCATTGATCTCCGTATCACTCTCGCTCAGCTCGAGGCTGCGTACGAGACTGTGCGTAAGATCGTTGAAAACGGTGGAACAGTTCTCTTTGTAGGAACCAAGAAGCAGGTCCAGGCTGCAATTGCCCAAGAGGCCGGCCGCGCTGGAATGCCGTATGTCAATCATCGTTGGCTTGGCGGCATGCTCACCAACTTCAAGACGATCCAAAAGCGTATCTACTACTTGAAGGAACTCAAGGGAATGGAAGACGGCCCAAACAACGAGGGCCTCACCAAGAAGGAGCGACTCAAGCTTTCTCGTGAAGCGGTCAAGCTCGAGCGCAACCTTGGTGGCGTGATTGACATGACTCGTCCTCCGCAGGCCGTCTTCATTGTTGATATCAATGTTGAGCACATTGCGGTGCAAGAAGCCAACCGTCTCGATATACCGGTGATTGCTTTGGTTGACTCCAACTGTGACCCAAGCGGTGTCGAATACGTGGTGCCTGGGAACGACGACGCTGTGCGCTCGGCCCAGCTCATCGCCTCAGTGATAGCGGATGCTTGCGTTGCTGGCCGACAGAAGGTCAAAAAGGACGAGCTCACAGACGATTCGGAAAAGGTAGCCAAAAAGTAATGGCTGACTTCACCGCCCAAGACGTTATGGCTCTTCGCAAGGCTGCTGGCGTTGGGATGATGGATGCCAAGAACGCTCTCACCGAAGCTGGTGGCAACTTTGATTCCGCTGGAGTTCTTCTCCGGGAGAAGGGTCTGGCCAAGACGGCCAAGCGCGCTGACCGCGACTCAACAGAAGGCACCATTGGCTCGTATCTGCACGAGCAGGGTGGCCGAGTCGTGACTGGCGTGCTGGTGCACCTCAGTTCCGAAACGGACTTTGTGGCCAAGAGCCCTGACTTCGTTGAAGCCGCTAGAGACCTCGCCATGCACGTAGCGTGGGCCAATCCTCAATGGGCAAGCGTCAGTGAAGTCGACGCGGATGTTCTCAATGCTGAAAAGGCGATAATTGCCAAACAAGCAGAAAACGAAGGCAAGCCCGAAGTTGTGATCGAAAAGATCGTCGAAGGGCGCATTCGTAAATTCTATGAGGAGCACGTTCTGGCGGAGCAGCGCTTTGTCAACACTGAAAAGTTTGATGGCACCGTTGCTGAAATGGTCCAGGCGCTTGCTCTCACTATGGGCGAGAACATCGCCATTAAGAGCTTTGCCCGACTCGCGGTCGGAGCCGAATAAGTGACTGCCTCCTCCGGTAACCGACGGGTCCTCCTGAAGTTATCGGGGGAGTCATTTGCCGACCCAGAGGTTGGGTACGGCATTGACACCTCCATCGTGGCTCGGGTGGCTCGCGAGATCTCCGATGCGCGAGACGGCGGCGTGCAAATAGCTGTCGTTGTGGGTGGTGGCAATATCTTCCGTGGAGTGTCTGAGGCGGCCCGGGGAATGGATCCCGCTGCAGCTGACTACATGGGCATGCTCGCCACCATGATGAACGCCCTCGCCATGAGGGAAGTTCTCGAAGCCAACGGCGTTCCAACCCGGGTGCTCTCTGCCATTGAGATGCGCCAATTAGCTGAAACCTATATTCGGCTTCGAGCCGAACGACACCTCGAAAAGGGGCGAGTAGTTGTCCTAGGCGGAGGGACAGGTAACCCGTTCTTCACCACTGACACGGCGGCGGCTCTCCGAGGGGTGGAGATGGGGGTCGACGTTATCCTCAAAGCTACGCTGGTCGACGGAGTCTTCGACAAGGACCCCAACGCTCACGATGACGCTGTCATGTACAAGGAACTCTCGTACATGGATGTCATCTCGCAGCAGCTCGGCGTGATGGACCTCACAGCGATAACCCTCTGT
>CAXMSI010000222.1:0-2781 GCA_964196085.1 uncultured Acidimicrobiia bacterium
AAGATCTCGAGCGCCACCGGCAACTGAAACAACACGTTCGCTGTCGTGGTCCAAAACCCCACAAGACCAAAGGCGAACAGTGTTGCTGCGCGCACCGCATAACCCAGCCATACTGCCACAGCGAACCCAACTACCTGCTGCCACGTCAACGCAACCTCGGGACGGAAGATCCAATACAGAACGGCCCCAATAGGGAGCCATTGAGCGATGTTGAGAAACTTCTGGCCGACAAAGCTCCACGCGGTTCGCCAAAAGACGTTCGCCGGTTCGAGCAAGAGTTGAGAAAGCCGGCCGTTCTGTATCCACCAACCCCAAACATCAGGAGATAGCGCCAAGTTCATCGCTCGCACCAATCTCCACACCATGTAGTAGGCGGTGATGGCGTTGAGGTCGTAACCGCCAATACCACCGGACGCTTCAGCGACAGTGCGCCAAACCACGAGCAGCACCACGGGTTCGATGAGGAAGCCCACAAGGGTGAGGAAGCTCGCTAGCCGGTACTGAAGCTCTCGCTGCACCCCAACTCGAGCTTCGGCGAAGCCAGCGTCTTTCCATGCTCGGACTGTCACTCGCTAGCTATCCATCTCGAAGGCCATCTCGATCACATCTTCGAGTGGGACATCCTCGACACTCAGATCGGTGACCGAGAACTCATTGAGTATCTGCGAGGCCACTCCTGCAACCTCGGCACGCACGACCCTCAACTCTGCGCGACCGCCACCCGACTCAATCACTTCTCCAAAACGAGCCAAACTCGCCAAGTCATCAACCGACGACACTGTGATTGTCTTGTGCGTCGAGAAGCGCTCTCTAAGACCGTCAAGTCCGCCATCGTAGATAATGCGCCCTTGATGAATCACAATGACCCGGTCACAAAGGGCTGAGATGTCTGCCATGTAGTGGCTAGTCAGGAGGATGGAAGTACCCGAATCCTGTTGGTACTCCCGAATGAACTCACGCACCCGCTTTTGCATCGAGACGTCCAAACCAAGGGTCGGCTCGTCAAGGAACAGCACCTTTGGCCTGTGGAGCAGCGCTGCCATAAGCTCGACTTTCATCCGCTCACCGAGCGAGAGGTTGCGTATCGGCTTGTCGATCAGGGAACCCAGTTCCAACAGTTCAACAAACGCGTCCCGGCGCTGCTCGTAGTCAGCCTGCGGCACTTGGTATAGAGCTTTGCGAAGCTCAAGCGAGTCGGAAACCGGCAGATCCCATTGGAGCGAATTACGATTGCCCATCACCAGTGCGATCTGACGTAAGAAGGCCTTCTCCCTTCTGAATGGCTCGTAGCCCAGAACTTCAGCAGAACCTGACGTCGGGTAGAGCAGCCCTGACAGCAGCGTGAGGGTGGTTGTCTTGCCGGCTCCATTGGGCCCTAGGAAACCAACAAGCTCCCCCGGCTCCACATCGAAGGTGATGTCACTGGCCGCATGAACATCGCGGAACTCACGGTTGAACAGCCCTTTGATGGACGCCTTGAGCCCGGTCTCGCGAACGGGGACGCGATAGATTTTCGAAAGTGAGTCAACGTGAATACTGGCCATTGGGGAATTCTCCCACACCGACTGACTTCAGATGGCTGATTTGTCTCAGCTAGCTACTGTCGACTTCGTTGAGGATGCCGTCAAGGAAGTCTTTGGCACGATTGGTATCAACGCCAGCGGCATCGGCTTTCTCTTGTATCAGAGCGCGCATCTGGGACGGAGAGCAGCCAAGCCCAGCCGCACTACTCAGAATGCTGGAAACGTCAACATCAGGGATCGGGAAGCTCGGGTCCACAGATATCTGTTCCATCTGACGGACAACGGCAGCAGCAAAGGTTTCGGCAACAGTGTTGCAAGCGGCGCCGGCAAGCCCGGCCACATCGACGTCGACGCTGTCTGCGATAGCAGAACAACTTGTCGTGAACATAGCTAAGACAAGAACTATTGCTGACATTCTCTTCACACAGGCTCCTTGCTGTCGACAGTGTGCCAGAGGATTGGGCCTTTAGGGAGATTGGCCGGCGAAAACAGTACGCTTCAGCAATGACAAACATAGGCTTTTCGCCCTCAGGGCCACCGAACACAGTCTTGCCAGAACTAGACCTGCAACTCACCGAGGCTCTGGCAGTTGCAGCAGGCTCACCACGACCCAGGGCAGACGTCGCCTCGCTGGTCGCTGCCAACCCGCTCTTGCTCGAAGGATGGGCGACGCTTGGCGAACTGGCGAGCGAAGCCGCTCACGACGACCGAGGCAATGTCGAGGCCTATGCCTACTTCCGAATCGGGTACCACCGAGGACTCGATGCGTTGCGCAAGAACGGATGGAAGGGTTCGGGCTATGTCCGCTGGGAGCATGCCTCAAACCGTGGGTTCCTTCGCTGCCTCAACGGCCTCCGCCAGATGGCAGAGCAGATTGGGGAACTCTCCGAAGCCGACCGATGTGCAGAGTTTCTTGGGCAGCTGGATCCCACCTGGAAACCCTAAAACAAACCATGGATGACCTCCAGCCCATTGACAAGGTCCCCCCACCCCAAAAGGGCGTTGCCTTCAGAGTCTTGGGGGTCCTCATCACCCTTCCGCTGACTTGGTTTCTGCTGTCGTTCGTTGATACCGCCCTCGCCGTGATCATTGGAGCCAGCGTTGTGGCAGCCGTCGCTGTAACCGTGGCAGTGTTGCTTGGCTCCCAGCAGGGTCCGACCCGCTGACCAATCATAAGTCATGCCAACCTCGTTAGGCTGCTACTACTAGTCGACAGGAAGACCCATGACAGCTACTCAGATCCTAGATTCCCTTGGCG
>CAXMSI010000223.1:0-2741 GCA_964196085.1 uncultured Acidimicrobiia bacterium
CAGTCTCCTCCCAAGCTACAAGCGGCGACCCCTTGTGGATGCGGACTCCCCCGGGCTCGGCTGTGCCGTAGGAGATTCCTTCATCTGTTTGCACTCGAACAATCTTCATCGACTAACCCAGTTCACTGTCGACAAAGGCCTCTGCCTTGGCGACCGTACCCACAAGGAGGTCTCTTGGCAGGCTGTTAACAAACGACATCCCTCGGCGCGCTTCATGCGCAGTGTGATCGAGCAGGTGAGCCAGACGGCTCTTCGCTCCTGACCTCACGTTTCCCGCTCCCAGCAATGCCAGTGCAACGTCCACGTCACCCATGGTTGGACCACGGCCAATGGTTCCTGACCGGGCCCCTACGAGGTTGACCAACACCTCCTCAAGGATCGATGTCCGACCACACCGATCAAAGTCGGCAGCTCGAACAAGTTTGAATGCATATCCAATGTCAGGACCCTGCACACCGAAGCCCGGGCCCGTCACGGCCTCATCAGGAGTGGTGATCTCTCCGGGCCGGGTAGGTACCCAATGGGGGGCGTCTACCGGTGACGAGCTTGCTGGAGCTGAGGTCCTGGCAATGTTTGGTTGCTGTGCCATCTAGACCCTTGCTAGCCAGTGCTCATATTCGGGTAGCTCTCCGCGAACTGCTTTTGCGAATGTCTCTTGGACATATCGCGTCACCGGCCCTGGCTTCCCCGTCCCGATTGGACGGTCGTCGATTTCTCTCAGTGGAGTGACTTCAGCTGCAGTCCCACAAAGGATCACCTCATCGGCTGTGTAAAGATTGCCGCGGGTCATCGACTTTTCCTGCACGGTATACCCACCTGCCTCGAGGATCTGTATGACAGAATCTCGGGTGATCCCACCAAGGCAGCCATCGGATGCCGGGGGCGTTGTCACAACGCCGTTCTTCACCACAAACACGTTCTCGCCAGAGCCTTCAGCTAAGTAACCTTGTGTATTGAGCATCAGCGCTTCGTCATAACCAGCCTTGATAGCTTCTGACTTAGCAAGAATGCTGTTGAGGTACGCTCCACCGCCTTTTGCCGATGGGATCAGCGATTGGTGGTCAATGCGACGCCACGAGGAGACACGCCCTCGAATGCCATTCTTGACTCCATCTTCGCCCAGGTACGTGCCCCAGGTCCAAGCCGCCATCATCACATGCGTTTCAGCCCCGGCGGGATTGAGGCCTATCGATCCGAGGCCGAGGAAGGCAAGGGGTCGAATATAGGCAGAAGGGAGCTCATTTACGCGGACGATCTCCTTGGCCGTGGAAACCAACTCTTCGACGGTGTAATCCAATGGAATCAGATACGCCTTGCACCCATCCACCAGCCGTTGGATATGTTCTTCGAGCCGGAACACAGCCGGCCCGTCAGCAGTGGCATAGGCGCGGATACCTTCAAAGACGCTCGATCCGTAGTGGAGTGCGTGAGTGAGGACATGCACCTGCGCATCGTCCCAAGCCACCATCTCACCGTCGAGCCAGATGTATTTTGATGCTTCCATTGACCCAGTTTGGCAGGTTTGGGGGCGGATGCAGACAGACCAAACCTTGACCTACTTCAGGAAACGGCCATGCCACTCAATGATGGCTTCGGCTCGTTCTTTGCGGTGTCTAGGCGCACCGCCTCCCCGACTCATCTCGTGGCCCTCGTCTGGGAACCTCAGAAACTCTGTCTCGACGCCGTTCATCAACAAATGAGCAAAAAGTTGTTCTCCCTGCTCTATTGGGCAGCGCCAATCGTTCTCGGAGTGAACAATCAGGGTTGGTGCCGTGATGTCTTTTGAGTAGGCAAGCGGGCTCCGCTCCCACAGAAGCGCCACATCTTCGTTCATGGCACCGTCGACAAAGTTAGGTGTGAAGTAGGTTCCAATATCAGAGGTTCCATAAAACGATGGATAGCTGAGCAATGCGCGTTCTACTACTGCCGACTTCCAGCGATCTTCACAAGCAGTTATCCAGGCGGTCATGAAACCTCCGTACGAACCGCCCATCACACCCATGTTGTCAGCATCCAGCCGATCGAATTGGTGCAGGGCCGCAGCCATCACTGATTGAATGTCTGCAAGGTCGTTGACCCCCCAACCCTCGCCGGTTACGGCTTGCATCCATTCAGTTCCCCGGCCTGAAGACCCGCGAGGGTTGCAGGCAACCACCGCGTAGCCAGCTCCGACGTACAGTTGGAACTCGTCAAAGAATCCCGACCCGTACTGGGCAGTGGGCCCACCATGTACGTTCAGCAGCACAGGCACCGGGCCCTCGCCCTCAGGCATGTAGACCCAGGCGTCAATGTCGCCGCCAGCACCAGGAACTGAGATTCGAGTCCCTTCGACGAACGTTACGGGGTGATCCACGTTGATAGAGGTCAGTTGAGCTACCACCCCATCCTGCCAAGAATAGAGTTCGCCCGGATTCGTCATTTCAGATGCGGTGAACACGATCTTCTCACCGTCGTTCGTCGCTGAAAACCCAGTCGTGACCGACTCTCTAGTGACCACTGTGGTGTGACCGCTATCAGTAAGGAAGGCGAGATCTACCCGCCCACTCTCTTCAATGCCAACAGCAAGCCCCGCTCCGGTCATTTGAGGAGCAAGTCCAGGCGCTCCCCCACCCGACACGGTGCGGTCCAGTTCCGGAGCTATCCGTGAGAACTCGTCGTCTTCATACCGAAACATCACCTGGCTTCGAGGCCAGTCGTTCTGGCCTCCATATCCACCAACCAGCAGGTCTGAGCCGTCGAGT
>CAXMSI010000224.1:0-2740 GCA_964196085.1 uncultured Acidimicrobiia bacterium
AAAGAACAAGAGTGATTGATGCCTTGCTTGGCCACCTTCGCAATGAGGGTGTTGGGTCTGACACAACGTTCCATGCACTCCATGTCTTAGACGGGTATGTGTTTGGCTACAGCTGGCAAGCCGTTGGGTACGCCGACTTCGACCAAGTGATGAAGGCTGGCGAAGCCGTGCTGGCCAGTCTTTCCCCAGGGGAGCTACCTCACCTCCTGGAGCATGCTGATCAGCACTCAAATGACACCCCCGAGGGCGATGGATTTACATTTGGCCTTGATCTCTTGCTCGATGGACTCAAACCCTCGTAAGGATCACCGCTGGGATCTGTCGATCCGTGCGAGATTGGTACTCGGTGTATCCGTCGTATGCAGCCTCAATCATTGGCCACAACCGGGTTCTCTCCGCTGTAGTGGCAGTTCTCGCCACCACCTGAATGACCTCGCCGAGCACCTGCACCTGCACGTTGGGCTCGGCCACGAGGTTGCCGTACCACTGTGGATTGGATGGCCTGCCTCCCCATGAAGCAATGATGATTATGTCTTCGTCGTCTCGAAGATAAAGGAGTGGGACAGTATGGATCTTTCCGGTCTTCGACCCAACGGTGGTGAGCAGCAACATGTCGTTATCGGCCAGTCGCTTGCCGAGTTTGCCCCGAGTCAGTTTTAGCAGGGCAGTGTGGAGCGTCGATAGCCTCTTGGCAGTGATGTCTTTCATGTCGGTGGCGGGTTCCAGTTGTCGACCTGCTGTGCATTGAGTGGCATTGGGTTCCTCGAGTGTGAATGCTTGTGCTAACCCGTCAGGGTCAGCTCCTATTCCTCTTACTCAGCAAAGATCGTTGGGCATGCCAACGAGCCTCGAGAGGAGATTCGTAATCGTCTGGAGTAGCGGGTCGGAACTGGGATCGTACACAACTGAGCGGTATCAGCAGACCTTGAATTTGGTAGTGGAATTACTGCTGTGTTTAACCGGCCTGGTGGAGCTCTGGGCCGTTGTTCCTCACCGAGTTCACCAAGTTGCTCACTTCCTTAATCTCAAAGCCTGTGGTGGCGCTGGCTTCGAGGAGCCCTCTCAGGTTCGCCACGTCGCGTTCTTCGGGATCAATCCAGTCGGCCCACAAGTCTTGGGGAAGTTGCACTGGCATTCGGTGATGCACCCCAGCGAGCTCGGGAGACGCGTCGCGCGTGAGGATCGTGGTAGTGGTCAGCCAATCTTGAGTGGCTGGGTCTTTCCATCTGCTCCACAAGCCTGCAAACACCATCGGGGAACTGTTGGTGATGTAGCAAGCTTGCTTCGCATCGCCATCCCGACGCCACTCGTAGAAGCCATCGGCAGGGATCAGGCAACGCTTGGACTTGAACGAATCTCGAAACGTCGGCTTTTCAAAGGCCGTTTCGGATCGGGCATTGATCTGGATCGATTTCTTGTTCTTAGCCCAGTGAGGGATCAGGCCCCATCGAAATGACCCGAGGGCGGTCTCTCCTTCGTGGTTGATCATGGCGTAAATCGGATCAGTGGGGGCCACGTTCCAACTAAGTGCCAACTGCTCGGTGCCAAGGCGGTCAGGCGCAAGCATCCCGATGTAATGATCGAGGTACATCGCAAGGGTGAATCGTCCACACATGCCTACATTCTGCCACAATAGGCGTCACACATAGGGGTCTCTGCATTCGTCCGCAGGCGCCATGTTGGGCTCCCTATAATGGGTGCGCGAGCCCGCCTATAAGCCGGATTCTGTCCTGAGGGGAACCTCATGGATGACCATCTATCTGGGAGTGCCATTGCTGACACCCTCATGCGATCTACCTGGAACGTTTGAACGAGCCGCTCGTAGTTCCTGCTTGATCTTGCTTCGGACGGGGTTTACCTAGCCACCGCAGTCACCTGTGGTGCTGGTGAGCTCTTACCTCACCCTTTCAGCCTTACCTGTGCCCTAGGGCCATCGGCGGTCTTCTCTCTGCTGCACTATCCATCGGCTCGCACCGCCTGGGGGTTACCCAGCATCCTGCTCTGTGAAGTCCGGACTTTCCTCGGTGACGGGCCGAGACCAACCACCGCGGTCATCCAGCGGACTCGCGCGCTGGAAGTCTATCGACAGTCGACCACCTCGACGAACTCATGGGCCTTGACAGACTCAGCGGGAGTTGGCTGAGGAGGCTGGAGGTGTCGAGGAATCCCTACTTTCTAGAGGAACCTGCCCGCATCTTCTTGAGGGCTCGCCATCCGCCTGCTCCGCCCAGCACGGCGCCGAGTAGGAAGAAGGAAGTAATCGTTGAAGTGGGTGCCGCCGAGCCGTTCGAGATCGAAACCAAACCAATCCCACCGGCGAACAAGATGCCCGTGAGCGCTCCATGGAAGAGTGGCCGGGGAGAGCGCCGTCCAGCGACATATCCGCCAAGCAGGGTCCCAATGAGCACCCCGAGCACGATCGAACTGTCCGTCGGGGTGTCACTTCCGATCAGCCGCAACACGGGCCAAATAGCCAGTGCAGCGAACGCTGAGAAGAGGGTCGAGGCGACTCCTCCAATGATGATGGCAAGCCATTGGATGTGCATATTGACAATGGTAGGGCTTGGGCTGAAAGTAACCTTCCCGGCTATAGACCAGTCACACTGGTGCAATTCACTAGGAGGTAAAAGTGAAGAAATATCTTGCTGAACTCGTGGGTACCTTCGTGCTCGTGTTCATTGGCGGTATGTCCGTCCTCGGAGCCCTGGCAATGGGCGCGAGTCCGCTGCTAGTAGCTCCG
>CAXMSI010000225.1:0-2455 GCA_964196085.1 uncultured Acidimicrobiia bacterium
CTACCTTGACTGGCTGAGTGACAGTGGCCGCGTCTTCCCCGAATCGGCTCGGCTCTGCAGCGTATTCTTCCATCCACTCAGACACCTTCGGAGCTTGGCTGAGGTCTACCGAAGAACCCAGCAGTTCCAGCACCAACTTACGTGAGTGACGGACTCGTTCAGAGTCAGTCTCGACCACCATGCCGTCCTCGGCTTCCCGTGAGCACGCCGGCACAAGCGTGCGGGAACCCTCCACCTCGACGACACACATTCGGCATACATTCACTGGCGTCATCGAAGCAACATGACACATGGTTGGGGTCTCGATACCCAACCCGAATGCAGCTTCGATCAGGGTTTCGCCTGGAGCTGTGGTTACGGTTTGGCCGTCGATGGTGATCTCAGCCATTCCTGTCACCTACCAAGCCCAACTCATAGGCTGACCGGATTGCGTTGGTCGCCGTGTGCCCGAGCCCGCATATGGAAGCGTCGGCCATGACCTCGGCTAGGTCGTTGAGCAACACCAATTCAAGGGGCGCTGTCTGAGCTCGATCGACGAGCTCAGCCTGTCGCTTGGTCCCTACTCGACAGGGCACGCATTGCCCACATGACTCATCGGCAAAGAACTCAGCAATGCGCTCGATCGTGTCCTCAAAATCAGCTGTGGCGTTGAATGCCATGAGTACGCCCGACCCAAGCGAGAGCCCGCGTTCTCTCGCGGCGTCGTTAGACAGCGGTAGATCCAAATGTTCGGGGAGAGCGAAGGTTCCGGCGGCGCCACCCACCAGGACGGCGGCGAGTTCGCCGACTACTCCCCCGGCTGCAGCTATTACCTCAGACATTGGCGTTCCCACGGGTGCCTCGACTACCCCGGCAAGGGCCACGTCGCCCGACACCGAGAAAAGACGCGTTGGATTGGCCTTGTAGGCTGGGGCGCCATCTTTAACTATTCGTAGTGCATGCGCAAGAGTCTCCACGTTGTTGACCGCGGTAGGTCGGCCAAACAGCCCAGAGACTGTTGGATAAGGAGGCTTCTGACGAGGCTCGCCTCGGTAGCCCTCAATGCTGTTGAACAGCGCTGTTTCTTCTCCACAGATGTAGGCGCCAGCTCCTCGCCGAATTTCGATTGTGATGTCACCAAAGTGCTGAGACGCGGTGTCAATAGCGTGTTGTAAGCGCGATGTTGCCAAGGGGTACTCGCCCCTGATGTAGATGTACGCATGAGACGACCCAGTCGCGAATGCGGCCAAGGCCACGGATTCGATTACCGAGAACGGATCGCCTTCCATGAGGTACCGATCTTTGAAGGTGCCGGGTTCAGACTCATCGGCATTACACACCAAATGGCGAGGACCATCCTCAGCCGAGACCAACTTCCACTTCAGGCCAGTTGGGAACGCCGCTCCTCCCCTACCGGTGAGACCCGAGTCCTCGATCTGTGAGATAACCCACTCGGAGCCTTGCGCCCTTGCCGTCGTTAACGCCGCAAAGCCTCCCGCTTCTTCGTAAGCATTCAACGACGTCGGGTCAATCTCGCCAACCAAGCCAGCTATCTCTCGCGAGAACGGCTCGTGAGGAGCCTTGCCTGTCGAGTGTATGACCAGGGGCTCTTCTCCAGGGGTAGTCATTAGCCGGGCAGGGGCCCTGTCGCACTGGCCGAGGCACGGAGACCCAACTTCGGTCGGTATCTCAGCCTTGCCGCCAACCCTGCGGCACACAATGTCATCGCAAACATAGGTGAGGGAACCACCTTCATCTCCGACAACCAGAAGCGAATAGAACGTCGCTACTCCGAATGCCTCTGCAGGTGGCACCAACAAGCGGTCAGAGATGTAGGCGAATGCTCCCTCAGAAATATGACCCAAGGCATCCTGGACGGCCCAGAGCGCAGGGAGCAGCAGATTTCGGAGTTGCTGAGACTGATGAAACCCAAGGCGAGAAGTGCGCCCATCGGGATCGAGGAGTGGACCGCACACTGCATCCACGATACCCGTCTCAGCCTCGGTGGGTTGAGCTGGCATCGTGTGTTGCATCTAGACGCCCTCCAGCCGGACCGCTGTGGCTTTGAACTCTGATGTCCCCGACTTGGGATCCCATGCATCGATGGTCACGACATTCACATCTACTAGTTCTGGGTAGTGAAAGGCCATAAAGGCAAGGCCCTCACGCTGCGTACCGACAATTCGTACCGGGGCCTCAATGCTGCCACGCCGACTGGTGATTCGGACCGACCCTCCATTGCTAACACCTAGCTCCGAAGCGTCTTGGGGCGAGATGTCGATGGTGGCGTCTGGTCGAGACGGACTGTCGTATATCCCCGTCTGGGCGCCGGTGTTGTATGACTCCAAGTGGCGGCCTGTTGTCAATCTCATCGGGAAATCATCGGTGAGCTCGTCCACGGGACCAGCATGGTTCACAGCGTGGAATGGAGCTGCCGGCCCCTGACGTGGTTGCTCCCAGAAACGGCCGTGAAGGA
>CAXMSI010000225.1:2465-2732 GCA_964196085.1 uncultured Acidimicrobiia bacterium
GGAAAGGCGACCCGGGATGGTTGAGGTCTGGACACGGCCATTGCAGCCCGTCTAGGGCTTCAAGGCGCTCGTAGGTCATCCCGTAGTGGATTGGCGAGAGCGACCGAAGTTCATCCCACCATTGCTGGGCACTCTGATGTTTCCACTCAGCACCAAGCTGCTCAGCAAGCAGGCCCAAAATGGTGATGTCATCTTTGGCACCGGTCGGCCCCGCCAGAGCAGCGCGGACCCTCTGCACTCTGCGTTCGGAGTTGGTGACTGTGCCAT
>CAXMSI010000226.1:0-2690 GCA_964196085.1 uncultured Acidimicrobiia bacterium
CAATTCGAGTGAGACGGGTGTTGCCGTCTTGAACTGCGGCAGTTGCCTGCTCGGTGTTGCCCAGCTGTGCTTCGGCCAAGGCCAACCAGTTCGGCATCCCGGCCCGCCACCATGTGCAGTCATGCTCGTCTGCGATGTCGATGGCCGAGGACGCGACTTTGCGGATCTCGCTCCAATCTCCCAGATAAGCCAGGCCGTCGCATCGCGCCTCTAGGGCCATCAGTTCGGCATCCCGGTCCGAAGTTTGAGACAGCCTCTCAGCCGCCAGTCCTGACATAGCTGCCCCCTCAGCCGGTTGGCCGAGGTAGGCCACGAACTTTCCTAGTGCCCCGGCAGCGGTTTCGCGAGCGATCACGATGTTCTCGTCGTCGGAGCCCTGCGGAAATGTTTCCAACGCTTGCTGAAACAGGCCTTGTGCCGCTTGATGCCAACCTCGCACCTCATACAAGAACCACAGTACCAAGACGAACCGCCGTACGGCCGAGGCCTCGCCGCGGTTCAGGCTCCGCCTGTACGCAGACCTGATGTTCTCAATGTCGTCCTCGACGATTGACAGGGCGCGCCTCTGATCAGCGAGTGTGATCAGCCGCTCAGACTCGGCTACCAGTTGGCTGTAGAAGGCGACGTATGCACTGCCGGTCTCCTCGTGGAGCCCGTCATCCGATATCAACAGCTCCTCGGCGTATTGGCGTAGCAGCTCGTGAATCGAAAACCGACCTGAGTCTCGGTTTGCTGTGACAAGCGACTTGCTCATCAGGTTGGAGAGGCTGCGCAGGGAGGTTCCCGCCACCTGTTCTGCCGCATTGCGTGTGAAGCCAGCCCGAAAGATCGACAGGGCCGCGAACATTCGCCGTTCCTCCTCGTTGAGAAGCGACAGCGAGTAGTCGAATACAGCTCGCACGCTTCGATGACGGTCCGGTGTGTCGTCCAGGTCGCTCTCGAGGAAGTCGAGGCTGTTCGTGATCTCGTCCGCTATC
Organism: uncultured Acidimicrobiia bacterium; assembly: GCA_964196085.1. Classification (GTDB taxonomy): domain Bacteria; phylum Actinomycetota; class Acidimicrobiia; order Spongiisociales; family JAENVV01; genus CAXMPE01. The sequence continues at coordinate 978 of CAXMSI010000226.1, forward strand.
TCCTCTATTCCCAGTGTGTCCGTCCATGCAGCAGCCAGCAGGATTCCAAGGGGCAGTCCCTCCACGAGGCGAATGACCCGTCTCAGGGGTTCGAGATCGGCTTCTTTGATGCGAAAGGATCGATCTGTTCGGCGGGCAGCGTCCACGAAGAGCTCCACGGAACTCGCCTTCGCTGCCTCCTCCGGGGTCTCCCACGTTGTGTCCAGACCGGGTAGCACCAGCACTGACTCGCCGACGATACGAAGCTTGGTCCGCGATGTCGCGAGGACCTTCACTTGAGGAGCGGAGGTGAGAATCTCCGACGCGAGACTCACTCCTCCGAGGAGATGCTCGAAATTGTCCAGAATCAGCAATTGACTCTTAGATCTCAGATAATCGAGAAGCTGGGTGCGCATGTCATCGCCGCTTGCGATGGGAACTCCAAGTGCCTCGAAGATGGCCTGCGGGATCTCGTCATCAGTAGGAATCGGAGCAAGGTCCACGAAGAAGACCCCATCCGGGAAGTCAAATGTGAGATCGGCAGCAGCTTGAATCGCCAGCCGAGTCTTCCCAGCCCCGCCTGGCGCCAGGATTGTGAGCAGTCTCGACTGGTCAAGTCCCAGTTTGACCTCTTCGATCTCGACCTCGCGACCCACGAATTCAGTGAGCTGAACCGGAAGGTTGTTCGGGATCGCATCGAGAGACTGCAGAGGTGCGAACGTGCCCGGCAGACCGTCGATGTCGATTTGGAAGACATGCTCCGGAACGCTCAGGTCCTTCAACCCATGCATTCCGAGGTCACGAACAGCGGCCCCTGCCGGAACAGAACCCCTGATTAGCTCGTAGGTTGCGGCGGATACCACGGTCTGGCCTCCGTGGGCAAGAGCCCGAAGACGTGCGGCGCGATTCACAGCGGTTCCGTAGTAGTCACCTGATTGCAGCTCGGCAGCACCAGTGTGCACGGCGATGCGCACCAGAACTGGTACCGATGTTGGCCAATCGACTCTCGCAAGGCCCCGCTGGATGTCGGCAGCCGCGGCTACGCCGTCCGCAGCCCGCTGGAAGACCAAGAAGCGGCTGTCCCCTTCTCCACGAGGCTTCACCGAGACACCATCATTCGCTTCGGTAGCGCGGTCTATTACGGCGTCGTGATAGCCAAGAGCTTCCATCATCGCATCGGGAGACTCCTCCCAGAGTTTGGTACTGCCCTGGATGTCGGTGAAGACGTAGGTAACTGTTCCATCGGGGAGATCCATCATGCTCCGGACCCTACCAACCTGACATGCTCTGACGGGACTTGCCCGCGGCCCTGAGACAATTGGCATGCATGTCGCAAGGCGCACATAACGGCACATATGGGCGGGCAAGGTCTGCCCCTTTTGCATTCGCAATGTCAAGTGTCTTTGCGATTCCAACCTGACGCAGAGATCAGAACGATTCCAATGAAACCAACCGCTATGGCGGCGCCGGACTCAAGAACATCCAGAAGCAGGAGACTTGCAGCGACGAGGACGACGAGTAGCCCCAAGCCGAACTGAACCTTGTTCACGTTGTCCAACATCTGAGCCTCCTCCAGCCCAGTTCCATCATGTCTTGGATCGGTCATCTTGTCCAGATGCCCGCACATAACGGTACATATGCACCCCTTGCGTGGCGCAACATATTGCCGGTTGTGCATGCTTGGGTTCGGTGTCTATGGGGCCGTCGTGGGCGTTGGGTAGTAGCGGCGTCGTG
>CAXMSI010000227.1:0-2674 GCA_964196085.1 uncultured Acidimicrobiia bacterium
AAGATCCGCGTTCAGCATGAAGTAGGCAACGGACTCTAGGGCGGCCGCGAACACACTGAAATCGTTCATCTCCTTACCTAGTTTTACAGCCTTGCCGACCTCACGAAGGGCCTCTTCCTTGCGTCCTAGGGCTGAAAGAGCGTACGCACGCTGTAAGGAGAGGTTCGCTGTCCACCAACCACCGCCGTTCTCATGTGCCAGTGCGAGGCCTTCTTCGGCGTGGGCCAACGAGCTCTCTGGGTCATGCCTGCGTTCAAGAATCGAGAGACCGTTTAGGAGGGATACAAGGGTTAGGAGCCTGCCAGCCTTCCTTGCGTCGCTCACAAGTCCCTCGCAGAGCGGAAGGCTAACGTCATGGTCGGCCACCCAAAATAGTCCGGGTGGCGGAAACTGGAAGGTTCCCGGAGCTTCATACCAAATGCTCGTCGGGCTCACACCTTGTTGCCAATCCTCAACCAGCCTTTCCGGCGGCCGATCCCAAGACATCAGTCCGGCGGCTGCCAAGGTAAGGGGATGCTGAGTCAACCCGACTGAGGACGCTACCTCTGTAGATTCAGCAACCGTCCGAGTGACTTCTTCATGTCTCGAGCCCATCCATTGGCAAACCGCGAGGGTGCTCAGAACGTCTACGCGCTGCCGTGCACTCAGCTCTTCCGAGAGGAGGATATTGGCCATGAGGATGCCAGTCTCAAGACCCAGGTGAAAGAAGTAGGGACGAAGCTCAGAGTGGGCCCCGACAGCTTCATCAATACGCCCCCGATCCACCAAGGTGCGGAACGCCATCACCGCCGACGATCCAACAGAGTCCAATTCGAGCATTTGGGAAGGGTCTCTCTCAAGGGTGTCGGCTAACCCAAGTTTGCATGCCTCAGAAAAGCTGTCGGCCCAACCATCGAGGATTAACTCGCGTCTGCCTGACTCGTCTGCTTTGGCGTTGGCGTATGCCCTCACGGAGTCAAGAAGACGATAGACAGGAGCGCCGAAGGGACGCACGACCATCATCAGCGAGCGTTCCACTAGTGCCGCAAGCGCCTCGAAGAAGACATCTGGAGAGAGATCGATACGTTTTGCGACGAATGGCGCTACCCATTGACGCATTCCGTTCTCGGACACGCTTACACATTGAAGGACAACCTTCTCTTCAGCTGAAAGAAGGTCATACGACCATCCAATAGCAGCGTCAAGGGATGCGTGGCGACCTCTGGCCCGCCGGCTAGCTTTGAGATCGAGAGCTGAGCCAAGGCCCTCCAATACCTCCTCGGGACTCATACTCACCGTTCGGGCGGCCGCCAACTCAATGGCAAGCGGAAGCCCGTCTAGCTTTTCGCACAGCTCGACCACGGCACCGAGGTGTTCGTCCAGGTCTAACTCACTCACTGCTTCTGCCCGGTTTCTGAACAACTGGACGGCCGCTCGTGAAGCTTCCTTGGATCCGGAGAAGGGATGAACCTGAATCAGGAACTCGCCGGGTATGTGGAGAAGTTCGCGGCTGGTAGCCAGAACTCTGGAGTTGCGAGATCCGGCCAAGAGTCCCTCAATGACATCTGCGGCTTGGTCCAAAAGGTGTTCACAGTTGTCGAAGATCATTAGGCACTGCCTCGATCCCGCCCAATCGGTAACCACCCGCAGCGGAAGTCGCGCTGGGTCCTCAGGAAGCGATAGAACCGAAGCTGTCAAAGCAGCAACATCGCGAGAATCTGAGATCGTACTCAAGTCAATGAACCAAACCCCGTCAGGGAAGTCCCCAAGGACCTGGTTTCCAACTTCGACCGCAAGCCTGGTTTTCCCGACCCCGCCCGGGCCGACAAAGGTCACCAACCGGTGTTGCTGCAAGGCCGAAGTACCAGAAGTGGCTTCAGCATCCCGCCCAACAAAATCGGTGAGGGTCACGGGCAGGTTATTGGGCGCAACCAAGAAACCTGAACGGTCTTCTTTGAACGTGTCGGGCAAACTACTACCTAGGAGTTGGAACAGCTTTTCGGGACGTGCCAAACCACGAAGCTGGACGAGACCAACCTCTTTACTTTCATGCTCCTTAGTTCCGTCAGCCCCAGCCAACTGAGCTGCTTGGGAAAGAAGAATCTGACCGCCCTGCGCCAAATCGCAAATCCGAGCGGCCCTCGAAACCGCCGAACCAAACCAATCGTCGTCTCGCTGATACGCAGCACCCACATGCACGCCCACACGAAGTCTCAGTGGCTCGGGTACCTGCCAGTCGGTTGATCCCATGGCGAGTACAAGATCTCTAGCTGACTGGATTGCCGCGTCGACGTCGCTAAATACGGCCATATGCCCGTCGCCGGTGTGCTTCAGCGACAGGGGACCGTACTTCCCAAAGGCTGAGTGGGCTAGCGAGTCATAGAGTGCCAGCGCGTCGTTCATCTGCGCCTCGTGCGAGTCCCACTTCGAAGTGGAGCCTTCGAGATCGGTGAAGACGACAGCAACAATCGTTATTTCAGCCACTAATGATCAATCCCCGGTCGGCGGGCATATATCCACGGTTCGAGACTACACCGAAGATGTGGTCAAGGCCTGCAGCTCTGGTGTGGTTCTAACTCAGTTTGGGAGTGGGGAAGCGGCTCGGGCACCTCCTGATTGCCACCCTGATTGGGCTTTTGAGGCCGTTTTGCTGGTTCTTTGGTATTGAGTTGTTAGGTCGAGCCATGTTTCGAAT
>CAXMSI010000228.1:0-2672 GCA_964196085.1 uncultured Acidimicrobiia bacterium
ACGTCTCCATGATTTTCGCCGAACCCTGTCTGGCCAACAAATACCGCAGGCACTCGGTCATGAGATGTACGGCCCCGTCGGTTCTCAAACGACAACGCTCCCTTAGGCCAGGCGAGGCGCTCGATCTGAAATTCGTGAGACCAATAGCCAGTGAGGTGCATAACTTCCGCCGCACGCTGGGGCACTGGAACAGTGAGAGTGACCTCATCGAGGTGGTAGTCGCTCTCGCCAAGGTTGCGAACCAACAGCCGAATACGAACCGAGTTCGGCATCGCTTCGATCTCAGTGGTGATTTCTATTTGAGCTAAGTCGTCGGTTGCGACGACGTGAGCTGTTGTGTCGCTAGCCGAGACGCTTCGGGGGGTGCAGCGCGGCGCCCAGCCCGAACCATCGGGCCGGTGGCCTTTGATTCCGGGGCGTCCTTGCCATCCGCTGCCGTGTTCTGGACACAATAGTGCGGGGGCCTCAACGTCTAGCACTGCGCGAGCAATGCCCCGGGAGCCAAGACTTTGGATATTGACAATGTCACCGTCTGGAATGGGTTGCCCATGATGGACAACGACGGGCACACCAAACTTTGTGTCCAGGATGAACTGCGAGTCGTCTAGCTCGACAACGAGGTACGAGTCGACAGTTCGGATACTCATTTGTCGATTCGTAAGCCTGTAGCAGTGTCGAAGAAGTGCAGTTTGTTGACGTCAATGCGAACCTCAACTTGGTCACCGATAGCAGCGGTGTTCGTTGGAGCGAAGCGGCCCACAAAATTAAGTTCAGGGGTTACGCCTTCGGCGATCATCTCTTCCAAATCTGGGTCGTCGATGATGACTCGGCTGACGCCTACATCGAGGTGGGCAATGACCTCAGAGCCCAACGCCTCGCGAGCTTTCAACTCGCCACGGATTGTTGCAGAGCCAACAACTCCGTCGTCATAGAGGTCGTCAGGGCGGATGCCGACCACGAGGTCTTTGTCCGAGTGTGCGGCTAAACCGATCCTCGCGGCCAGATCAGCGGGCACAGGAAGAACCTGTGTGCCGATTGAGATGCCAAGCCCGCCATCTGAGGTGTCGACTAGACGGGAATTCCAAAGGTTCATCGCTGGTGAACCGATAAATCCAGCCACGAATACGTTGCCAGGCCGGTTGTAAAGAACTTCAGGCGCAGCAACCTGCTGGAGTTCGCCACCATTGAGCACGACGACGCGGTCGCCCATTGTCATCGCTTCGACCTGATCGTGGGTCACATAGATAGTCGTGACGCCCAGCTCGCTTTGGATGCGTGCGATCTCTGAACGCATTGATACCCGGAGCTTGGCATCAAGATTCGACAGCGGCTCGTCCATCAAGAACACAGCGGGTTTGCGGATTAGGGCACGACCCATTGCGACGCGCTGACGCTGACCGCCGGAGAGCTGACCAGGTTTGCGGTGCAGAAGTTCTGTTAGCTGCAGAGTTCGGGCGATGCTGTCTACTCGGCTTTTGAGTTCCTCTTTTTCAACTCCGGCGATTCGAAGCGGAAAATCGAGATTGCGAGCGACGGTCATATGTGGGTAAAGCGCGTAGTTCTGGAACACCATCGCGATGTCGCGATCCTTGGGCGGAACCATGTTTACGATTCGATCGCCGATCTTGACATCGCCGCCCGTGATCTGTTCTAGTCCGGCGATCATTCGTAAAGCAGTCGACTTGCCACAACCAGAAGGCCCCACAAAAACAACGAACTCGCCATCAGAAATATCAAGATCCAGGCGGTCCACAGCAGGTTCGGTAGTCCCGTCGTAGACCTTGGTCATCTTGTCGAGCGTTACAGCGGCCATAAATATTTGTCTCCAGGTGGTTTTGTCATAGCTTAGGTGTGAAAAGACTTAACGGTAAAGCCTCAAAGGCGCTAGTGATTTCGGTGGGTATTGACTTCCCTAGTTAATCGGTTAAGTTGTACTTGTGTCAAGTGTCACTTTGGTGGTTCACTTGCGGAGAAGAAATGACTGGGCTGAGCTAACAGTGGCCAGCCCGTCCGGAAGGGGACTAATGTCAAACAGTTATCCAAGCCCGAGCGAGTGGGCAGACCACATTAATCGTAGGACAGTTCTTAAAAGCGGCGGCGCAGCTGGTGCCGTAGTGCTACTCGGCAGCGGCTTGCTTGCTGCTTGTGGTGACGACGACAACGAATTCAGCGGCGAACTCGGCAGTGCGTCCGGAACCCTTACCCTGGGTTCTAACGCTTCTGACGATGCACCAAAGGCTGGCATTGCCGCCATTGTTGCCGCATACATGGCAGCCAACCCCGATGTGGCTGTGACCGTAAACACCACAGATCACAACACCTTCCAAGAAAACATCACCAATACGCTCAAGGCAGGCGAAGACGACGTCCTCACTTGGTTTGCTGGTTTCCGTAACAAGTTCTTCGCTGATCAAGGCCAGCTTGGCGACATCAGCGACGTATGGGACGCAGTTTCTGGTTTGGGTTCAGGCTTCAAGGCTGCATCCACCGGCAGCGATGGCAAGCAGTACTTCATGCCAACGACCTATTACACCTGGGCGGTTAACTACAACACAGACGTCTTCACAGAAATGGGCTACACAGAGCCCAATACCTGGGACGAGATGCTGACCCTCGCGGCCAACATGCAGACCGACGGAATCACTCCGTTTGTTGCTTCCAACGATGGCAAG
>CAXMSI010000229.1:0-2273 GCA_964196085.1 uncultured Acidimicrobiia bacterium
CTGACCTCGATTGAAGAGATTTTGCGGGTGACTGTCTGATGCAGAAGCCCTCAAGCCAACCGCCCATCGTGCCGAATCAGGTGCGAGGAGATCAACAATGAACGCTTACTCAAAAACACTTGGAGACCTACTGGTCGACAACCGCATGCTCTCGAAAGAGAATGTGGAGCTACAGCTTCGCAAGGAGACCGAGACCGGCACGTCGTTCTCCCAGCTCGTCGTGACCGAGGGCCTCGTTCGCGAAGAAGACCTGTTGCGAGTGTTTGCCGAAAAGGTTGGCCTCGAATACATCCATCTCGACGAAATCATCTTCGCCCCAGACGTGATTGTGCGGCTGGAGCCTCAAATATGTCGGTCCCTCAACGCCGTCCCGATTGAGATGGTCGGTCCAAAGTTGAAAGTTGCTGTTGCAGACCCCTTCAATACTGAGATTTTGGCAGAGCTCGAGCGGCACGCCGGCTGCGAGGTCGTGCGAGCCATTGCCACAAAAGACTCCATCGAAGCAGCGCTGAACGGCCTGTTCGGTGCTCCTGTTCAAACAGACGACGACCTCTCTCCACCCAATCTACGCGATGAAGTTGCCCCCCAGGTGAACGTCAATGAGTTGCTCTTGCACCTGCTCAAACGCGAGGGATCCGACCTTCACCTAGCTGCCGGATCCAAACCACTCATCCGCATCGATGGCCAATTGGTACCGCTCGAGGAATACGACGTCCTTCGTCCTGCTGAGCTACGTGCCATGGTCTATGCACTGCTCACTGAAAAGCAGCGCGAAACATTTGAAGAGGAACTCGAACTCGACTGCTCACACCCGTTGCCAGGCCATGCCCGGTTCCGTGTCAACGTCCTGTTCCAGCGAGAGTCTGTCGGCGCTGTGTTTCGAGCTATCCCTGAAAAGGCCGTGCCTTTGGCCGAGCTGGGGCTTCCAGATGTGGTTGGCTCACTTGCTGAGCTCTCCCGCGGCCTGGTGCTTGTCACCGGTCCGACTGGTTCGGGCAAGTCAACAACACTTGCCTCATTGGTGGACATGATCAACGAAACACGATCGTGCCATATCCTGACCATCGAAGATCCAATTGAGTTCGTGCACCACCATAAGAAGTCTCTGGTAAACCAGCGGGAAGTCGGTCAAGACACCAAGGGATTTGGAGCAGCTCTGAAGCATGCTCTTCGCCAAGATCCTGACGTCTTGCTAGTCGGGGAGATGCGAGATCTTGAGACGATCTCGACTGCATTGACCGCTGCCGAAACTGGTCACCTAGTGTTCGCAACGCTGCACACTCAGGATGCACCACAGTCGATTGATCGCATGGTTGATGTCTTCCCAGCAGAACAACAGGCTCAGGTCCGGGTGCAGTTGGCATCAACAATCCAAGCGATCGTCACCCAGCAACTAGTACCGATCTCCACGGGAAAGGGTCGTACTGCAGCCATCGAGATCATGATGGCTACTCCAGGCATCAGGAACCTGATCCGAGAAGGCAAGGGTTACCAGATCACCTCGGCAATGCAGGCCGGTGGACGCCACGGTATGCAGACCATGGACCAATCACTGGCCCATTTAGTCAAGAGGAACATCATCACACTGGAAGCAGCTGAAGAACGCTGCTCGAACATCGAAGACTTACGCCGATTGCTCGGCAGAGTCGCCTAGAGGAGGGCGCCATGGCAACGTACGCTTATACCGTCCATACGGCAAAGGGAAAGCTCAAGAAGGGCAAGATCGACGCCTCCAGTGCTGAGGCAGCCTCGCGCGGTCTCCGCCAAAAAGGTTTGTCTCCACTAACGCTCGAGGAATCGACCAAGTCCGCAATGGAGAAGGACATCCGGATTCCCGGATTGACCGATCGAGTCAAGATGACTGATATTGCGATCTTCAGCCGTCAGTTTGCAACCATGATTGATGCTGGGCTATCACTGCTGCGGGCTCTGGCGATTCTTTCTGAGCAGACAGAGAGTCGGCCACTCAAGGAAGTCATACTTGGGGTGAAGGCCGACATAGAGAGGGGCGAGAGCCTCTCTGTGGCGCTCTCTCACAACCCCAAGGTCTTCAGCCGGCTCTATGTGTCCATGGTGAAGGCGGGTGAAGCCGGGGGAATGCTCGACGAAGCTTTACTCAAGTTGGCTGACACGATTGAAGCCAACGTGGAACTCAAACAACGAATCAAATCCGCCATGATGTATCCAATTGCGGTCCTAGGCCTGGTGGTCTTGATTGTGACTGCGATGCTGATCTTCATTGTTCCTATGTTCGAAGACTTGTACGCTGACCT
>CAXMSI010000229.1:2283-2626 GCA_964196085.1 uncultured Acidimicrobiia bacterium
TGCTGCTGACTCTTTCTGGCATCGTGACCGGCTATTGGTGGGCTGTGCTGATAGTGGGTATTGGCGCGTTCTTTGCCTTCAGGGCGTGGAAAAAAACCGAGAGTGGCCGAGTGATGTGGGACAAGATCAAGCTGCGACTCCCGATCATCGGCAATCTCGTACACAAAACTGCTGTAGCGAGGTTCTCCCATACTCTTGCTGCCTTGACCCGTACCGGCGTGCCAATCCTGCAGGCCATGGAGATTGTTGCTGATACGGCAGGGAATGCCGTGTTTGAAGAAGCTATCTTCGCCGCCAGGTCGTCAGTGTCTGAGGGAGAATCGATTTCGAAGCCACTCATGGA
>CAXMSI010000230.1:0-2299 GCA_964196085.1 uncultured Acidimicrobiia bacterium
GCCCAATACAGCTTTGAGGGCCGCCATTCTTCTTCGCCCTCTGCAAGCGGGAATCGGCCAAGGTCTCTGGCCATGAAGAAGGCTGCCATACCAATGCGGTGGACCTGAATGTGGTCAGGATGCCCATACCCGCCAAACGGATCGTAGATTGTCATCACTTCAGGCTTGTACTTACGGATGAGTTTGATCAGTCGACCCGTAGCCTCCTCAAAGTCGGCCTGCCATGAGCAGTCGGGGTTGGAGTTGGCGTCGTCGCCCATCATCCCCGAATCCCGATAACCAAGGAATTCGTGATCCTTAACACCGAGTTCTTCGAGCGCCGCAGCAAGCTCATCAGCTCGAACCTCGGCCAAGCGTGCCTTGATTGCATCAGCTTCATCGCCGTAGTTGTGGACTTCGCCTTCGGCCCCGTCGGTGAGAGTTACCACAACCACCTGTTCGCCCTCAGAGGCATAGCGGGCGAGCGTTCCTCCTGTCGATGTGACCTCATCGTCGGGGTGAGCATGGAAGGCAAGTAGTCCGGGCATCAGCAGAGAATACTCGGGCGACATTGATACCCGTACTGCTCTCCCCCGCTACGATCCCCTCATGGCCCGTATGCATCACCCCGTAGAAATCGCCGCCCCAGTTCGCGCCGTCTGGTTGGAGTTGCAGAAGGCCAAGACTTGGAACGGGTTGTCAGGCATTGCCAACATCACCGACGTCGTGGAGACCAAGGAGCTCCTGTCCAGCTTCGCTTTCACTGCCACCGTGGCCGGCGCTCCCCGTCCAGGGAAGGCGGTCGTGAGGCGGGCTGATGTCGATGAGCACCTCGATGTAGATATCCAGCAGAAGGACATGTCCCTCCGCATAGTGATGAATTTGGAACCCTCTGAGGCGGGTACCAGGCTGCTCATCGGACTCGAAGCCGAACCCAAGAGCTTCATGGTGCGACTTGCATGGGGAGCCATCATTGGTAGCGTAGAAAGCGGGTTCCCAGCAGAAGCCGAGTCCTTCGCCAGCCGCATGGAACTCGCCATCAGCAGCAACAACGACAAGCCTCCAGCTCCACCCACTGAGTGACCCTCCGCTCCCTGGGCACTGGCTGCCGAAATCCCGCAGCGTACACCCAAAGCTGCCGTGAAGCTCCCCAACCCTGGGTCCCAGACGCCACCTATGGGGTCCTACAACCCTGGCTTCGCAGTGCCACGGGCGTGTTTCTAGAACCCTGGGTTCGCGGCGATTGGATGTTTTGTGAGCTTCGGCGGTAAAATGGTCGGGACGAGTCGAGGTGCCCGGAAGTATCGAACAGATACTTCTTGGTATTAGACATCAAACGGTTGAACCACTTGGCGGTTCAACCACGTGGGAGGCCCCAAAAGGGGCCTTCTGCGCTATGGCGACAGAATCCCAGCCAGCTCGTCTCGGCTCAAATCAGGCTCTGGAGTGGGAAGATCGACAAGCGACTCTCGAGCTCGCTCAACCAGCTCTTCGTCCTCGGTGCACGCCGCAGGGGTGTCAAACACCTGGTTGACCCGACTCCACCGCCTCCAGCAATCGGCATCGACGTTTGCAGCTTGAGACAAGATCGTGCGTGCCTTGGGCGGGCTGTCATCGAAGGGTTGGCCAAGGGATTTGGCAAAGAAACCCCGGAATGCCGCATCGGACTCAACAGCATCGGTGAGAAATGGTTTGAACCATCGTTCCTGGATTTCGAGGTAACGCGCCGAGATCTGGGCTGGGTCCTCGGTCTCCCGCAGTAAGTCTCTCAATTCCAAACTGAATGAACAGGCGAGCGATACCCCGCGTCCGAGCGTCGGGTTCGATGACATGAAGGAATCAGCAACGTTGACCACACCAATTGCCGAAACCTGCCCGTGGTTAGCGAGGGTCAGCGACCGGTTGCGGTTTGTCATCGGCATTACTTCGGTTATCGCATCGGCGGCATCTGGATCAACCCAGTCAGCAATAGGATCCAAACGACGGGCCACCCTGCCGAACGCCTGTGGGTCAAGGAGGCTTCGAAGAAGCTTATCGCTACCAAGCCCCACCATCACAATACCGAACACTCCAGCATCCCCAGGAAACACGGCAGTCAGTAGCCCAGGAGCCATTCCTCCAAAAAGTCCTGAAGACATTTCAGGAAACCCGCTGTTTCGGCTGCGAAACCACATAGTGTGATAGGTGAACCCGTCGCTCTCACTCCATTCATCCACATCACTGCCAAGGGATCGAAGCCACTTTGGAAACGGACTCCTCCTTCCGGCGGCGTCCACAACGAGGTCGCCGACAACGTCCTCACCCGTCTCTGTGGTTACTC
>CAXMSI010000230.1:2341-2625 GCA_964196085.1 uncultured Acidimicrobiia bacterium
GGAGGTCCGCTTTCGCCTTTTCTTGCCACCAGCCCCCTTGCCACGACCCCCCGACGCACCTCAAGGTTGGCCGTACTATCGGCTGCTACAGCTACCAGTCGTTCAAAGGTCGAACGTCGCATACTCATGACTTGAAGGAGTTGGTCTCCTTCAGTCTCAGGGGTTCCCGCCGCAGGCGAGAACCCCTTGAGGTCAATCGGGTATGGGTTTGACCTTACGATTGCATCCCAGACCGCCGGGAGTTCCGTCATAAGGGTGTAACACGCCTTGCCCAAGAACGTATG
>CAXMSI010000231.1:0-2598 GCA_964196085.1 uncultured Acidimicrobiia bacterium
CAAGCTTCCTTGAAAGCGTCCAACCGCTTCGCTGGCCGCATCAGTTCAATACCGTGATCGGAGTGTTCCCTTTCGTGCCAACCTGCTCCCACCCCTAAATCGAATCGGCCGCCGGACAACTGATCGATGGTGGCAGCCATCCGCGCAACCACCGCAGGGTGCCGGAAGAGGTTCCCCGCAACCAAAGTGCCCAGCCGCAAGGTTGTGGTAGCGGCTGCCAGGGCTGCGAGCGAGGTGAAAGCTTCATAGGAATGCGATGAATCTGACCGATCCGGGAAAGAGGGGTTGTACAGATGGTCATTCACCCAACCCGTGCCAAAGATTCCGAGGGCCTCTGCCTGTTCCCAGAATCCGGCGAGTTGTCGAAACGGCATCTGTTGTAGTGTGGTCTTGAAATCAAGCCGTCGCTCTCGAGGGTCACGTCGATTCGCCTCAGGACGAATACCTCGCATCAAGCGAGTATCAGACGGAGCGCCCAACTCTGCGCCTGCAGCGGCCACCTCACGCAAGGCCTTACGCAGGGTCGAGTCCTGAAAGCGTGTGTTTTCGAACGGCAAAGTGACAAACATGTTCGTAACCGAATTGTCGTACTCAACTCTGGCTCCGAGTCCGGTGAAGATCTCAATCATCGACTTGTTCTGGGCCGCCACAACAGCCAAGAACGTCTCAATACTCTGTGATTGGGCAGTATCTGCCAACAGCTGCAAAAGGACACTGCCAATGCCAAGTCCCTGGAAGTCGTCGATAACCGTCACGGCAGCCTCAGCAATTGGGCTCCCATCCGACGATCGTACGTATCGGGCTAACCCAGCCGGCAACCACTCGTCATCTTTCTTCACGGCGGCCACCCACGCGAAGTGGTTCCAATAGTCAACGTTCGTGAGGTAATCGAGCTCATCTGATGAAAGCTCGGTCACTACTCGAAGGAACCGGAAGTATGAGCTCTCCTGTGACAGCTGAGCAACCCCTGTCTGCAACTCCTCTCGGTCTTCAGGCAGGATAGGCCGTACCTTGATCTCAATGCCTGAGGGGAGGGTGAACTGGGTTTCTTCTGGTCGCTGCACCCATGAACCGTAGCCTTGCGACGCTAACAACCAAGGAATGAAAGATGTATTCGGTCTCGAGCCTCATTTTCTGTCACACCCATTGGATACAGTTACTCCTATGAGCTACACAGACACCATCACCCCAGACACTTTGACTCCCCCACGCACCATCGACGAAGCGACATTCATCGACTGGACGGCACTCGGCCTTGATGTCGAGACAGTGTTCGATGGGACCGGTGAATCCTGCCCTTGCTGCCTAAGCGACGCGCCCCTCTCGCTTGCTGCATAGCCAGCCTCAACACGCCTACGATCTCACCCATGTCCGAGGCCCGAGAACCGCAACCTGACCTCGTTCGTCTCAAGCCTGGCGAATGGGATCCGTTCATCCGCTCGAGCCTCGGACCGCAATTAGTCGTTGCCGGTCCAGGCGGCGGCAAGACCGAATTTCTTGCGATGCGAGCCTGTTCGCTACTTGAAGCCGGTGTGCCCCCCCGCCAACTCGTGGTGCTTTCTTTTTCCCGTCGCAGTGCCGCTGACCTCGAGCAGCGAATTGCATCCCAGCTTGCCCCCAACGTGCCACCAGCACGCGCCACCACCTTTCACTCCCTCGGGTTCCGGATCCTGGAGCATCTAGGCGCCCTCGTTTTCGGCTGGAAGAGCATGCCAGCCCTCCTCACCGGCCCCGAACAGGTGACCTTCGTAGGCGAGCTCCTACGCTCTGAAGCTGCCTCGGACTGGCCCGACCACCTGCGTCTCCTGCTCCACAACCGATCCTTTTCCGAAGAAGTCACCGACTTCCTCCTCAGGTGCACCGAGAGAGGCCTCAAGAGCACCGATGTGCTGCTGCTTGCAGACTCTCGCCCCGACTGGACTGCGCTCCCCGCCTTCATGGACCGGTACAAAGAAGCTCTTAAAGATGCTCATCGCATCGACTACTCCAGCCTTCAAGGTCTGGCTATTGACGCGCTCAACTCTCATCACGCGGCCTCGTTCCTGAGCGAAGTCAGCCATGTCTTGGTCGACGAATACCAGGACACAACCATCAGCCAAGTTGCCTTTCTCAAGGCGTTGGCCACCAGCACTGGCAACATCACAGTGGCTGCCGACCCCTATCAATCAGTCTTTAGCTTTCGTGGGGCTGACCTCACCAACGTGGCAACGTTCCCGGAGAAATTCCTAGGGACTAAGACCCTTGTACTCGACCACTCCTTCCGGGTGCCGGAGAAAATCCTACGGGCTGCCGAGCGACTCACCCTCGGCGATCTTCCAGGCAGTGCCGGCAAAGTGGCTCCATCGGGCCCCGGCGGACGGGTTGATGTATTCGGTTTTGATCAACACACTCATGAGGCAGAATGGATAGCCGGCGAGATTCACCGCACCCATCTTTCTGAAGGCGTTCCATTCAGGAACATGGCGGTATTGCTTCGAACTAAGCAGCGAGTTCTTCCCGAGCTATCACGCGCCCTGCAGCGCCGTAATATCCCTCACAACAAGCCAAACCTGCTCCTCAATGACCAAGCCGGCGTCAAGTTCATACGAGACATTACGG
>CAXMSI010000232.1:0-2524 GCA_964196085.1 uncultured Acidimicrobiia bacterium
ATCGGCGTCTTGCTTGGGGGCTTATGGAGCTATGCCGTTTTGGGCTGGGGCGGATATTGGGCGTGGGATCCGGTAGAGAACGCCAGCTTGTTACCGTGGATCACCGCTACCGCTCTCATCCATTCCCTGGCAGTTCAACTACGGCGGGGATTCCTTCAGTCGTGGAACTTTGCCCTGACTATTGCAACCTTCGGCCTTACGATCTTGGGGACCTTCCTGACCCGATCAGGGGCTGTAGTGTCGGTTCATTCCTTCACTGAATCTCCGGTCGGCCCAGCGTTTCTAGCCTTCTTCTTGCTGATTGTCGTAGCCGGCATGGCCCTTTACGCCGTGCGCGCCGACAGCCTTGGAGATAGTAAAACTATGAGTACGTTGGCCAGTCGAGAGGGTGGCATCCTCGCCAACAACGTAATCCTTGCGGTGTGGACGGTCACCGTGCTGCTGGGCACGGTATACCCAATCTTCGTCGGTGTGTTCAGTGATCGCACCATTTCAATCGGTCGAGCCTTCTATGACAAGACCTCGCTGCCCATCGTGCTCGTTCTTCTACTCGTACTAGGCCTCAGCGAGGTGGCTCCCTGGAAGGCTGCCACCCGAACAGCCATGTCTGAGCGGCTGTATCTGCCGATGCTCGCTGGTCTTTCGACCGCGGCCGCTTCGGTCGCCTTTGGCCTCAGGAGTCGCGGCACCATCCTCATCGTTGGGCTGGCTGTATTCATCCTGAGCGGCCCAACACTCCGCTTGTACCGATTGGCAACTGTCTCGGCGCAGCGCCGAGATCGTTCTTTTTGGTCAGCGGCGACCACCATCGTGCAAAGGGACCGGGCCTACTGGGGTGGGATGCTCTCCCACATCGGCGTGGCGCTTATTGCCGTGGGAATTGCAGCCTCCAGCGGTCTGTCTGTGACATCAAAGGACATCAGCATTGACCAGGGTGAGACGGTCACGTTCGGATCGTATGAACTTACCTATGTCAGCGGGTTCACAGAGTCCTTCCCCCAGCGCACAGAAACGGGCGCCAATGTTCTGGTCGTGCGAAACGGCCGTGCCCTTGGCACATTCCGCCCCCAGATCAATGCATACCCCACGCTTGCAGTCCCAACGCCGGCGATAGTTGGGGGTATCAATCGAGATCTTTACCTCAGTCTCAAAAATATTGACAACTCCCACATTCTGATCGATGCACACGTGTTCCCATTGCAATGGATGGTCTGGTTTGGCGGCACCGTCATCGGACTCGGTGGCCTCTACGCAGCGACCGGACGTTCCAATAGACGGACCCGAGAAAAGCTTAGGGCCGACGCGTGAGGGCGCTACCCAACTGGGTGTTGCCATCAATTCTTACAGCAGTCATTGTTTTCGGATTGGCGGTTGGAGGCGGCAACGTCGACCGAGTCACAGATCTTGGGAATCGAATCGGGTGCCCCAAGTGCGACGGGGAGTCGGCGGCCAATTCCCCAGTTCCCACAGCGAGAGCGATCATGGAGGTAATCGAGGAAAAGGTCGCCGCAGGCTGGTCGGACCGCCAAATACTCGAGTTTTTCGGCGACCGGTATGGCCCAACTATTCTTCTCGACCCTCCTCTGAACCTCAGCGGACTGTTGCTCTGGTCAATCCCAGTACTGGGCTTGCTAGCAGGCGGGTTGGTGCTGTTGAACCAACGAGGAACACGGCCCTCGCCCGAACCCACAAACGAAGGCTCCCCCGAGCCGTCAAGCTTGCGAACTACCGCCCTAGTCATCGGCGGGGCCCTCGTAGTCACGGCTGGGTCGTTCACCGTAGGCCAGTTTCTCCAGCCGATAGCGACGACTGACATCGTGGCGGGTGACATCACCCCTGACCTATCGCAGATTTCCAACGAAACCCTCGAGGAAACGATCGCGGCATTCAAGTCGGGAGGAACCGTCGCGCAGCAACAGATCAACGCCATGGAGTTGGCGCTGGCGGAGCGGTATTTTGAGGAGCAACTGTACGCTCTCGCTACCGATCATTTCCAATCGGTGTTGGAAAGCGAACCACTTCCGATTCAGGCTTCTGAGGCGCTAGCGCGCCTTGGTTGGATTCTCTACGTGAACGGCGAAGTGAGCACTGCAGAGGTTGCCTATCAGCGAGCGTTGGAAGCCTTCTCCAGCAATACAGAAGCGGCCTACTTCTATGCCATTCTGCTGGTGAGCAGTGATCGAGGGGCTGAGGCATCTCCCTTCATCGACCAAGTACAGGTTGATCCGAATACCCCCCAAGATGTAATCGAAAACCTCTCACTCATGCGTGAACAAATTGGAGGCTCCTAGTGGCGAAAGCTTCAATAGCGAAGCGTGTTACGTGGGGAGCAATTCTTCTCGTGGCAGTGTTTGGCGGCTTCCTGGCCGGGAGAATCGACTTGCAAGACACAGTCCCAGACACGCCGCTCATCGGGACGTCGGTTCCTGACTTAGCCTTACCTCTCCTCGAAGAAGACAGAGCCATTCGACTAACGGATTTTGCTGGTGACATCCTGGTCGTCAATTTCTGGGCGTCTTGGTGT
>CAXMSI010000233.1:0-2518 GCA_964196085.1 uncultured Acidimicrobiia bacterium
ATCCAGCTAGTTCGGCCCCGAGCGTCGAAGCCATGGTGTCTTCGAGACGATGGGCCTCGTCGAACACCACGAACTTGTGCTCGGGCAGGATCGAGCTTTCCGCAGCAAGATGGGTTCCATAGAGATGATGGTTTACAACAATCACATCTGCATCTTCAGCTCTGTCGTGGGCTTTGAAGGCGAAACAGATATCACCTTCGGGACAAGCCACGCGTCCAGGACACTCCATCCCACTAACTGAATAATCAGCCCAGTCTTTGACCTCGAACGGCAACGAATCACGGTCACCGATGTCAGTTTCTTCTGCCCAAGCCGCGACCAGTTCGACCTCGGTCGACGGCTCTTCTTCAACAGCAAAAAGGTCGGACTGGTCGCTGTGCCCTGCTTCAGCTAACCGTTCTTTAAGGAGCGACTGGCACAGGTACGAGGACCGGCCCTTGATCACCACACTCTTAAAGCTGCGCCCTGTAGGTGCGAGTGCTTCGCGAATGAACGGTAGATCACGGTCGCCCAACTGGTCCTGGAGACTCTTAGTAGCGGTAGAGATCACTACTTTCTCGCCGGAAGCAATAGCTGGGATAAGGTAGCCAAACGACTTCCCCGTGCCGGTGCCTGCCTCAACCATGAGATGCCGGCGTTCGTCAATGGCGTCTGAGACCGCCGTCAACATTTCGACTTGACCATCGCGACGATGGCCACCATCTTTAGCCGCGACAACCACGTCTAGAAGTTTCTTGGAGTCAGCAGCGAGGGACATAGAGCCAAACCCTACACCTGTGCAGGAGCGGAGCGACGTGTCCCGCCATGGTGCCTTCATGCGCTCAAACATCCCCTCAGCAAAGTACCCATTCTTGGCGGCGCTTGCTCTCGGCCACGCTCATTGGGGTCGCCCGGTCGGCTTTGATCTGGCATAAGCTGCCTTGTTGTTTGACATCGCGCTGACCGTAGAAGTCGGCCAGGCAATCGTTGCCTCCGACTGACGGTGCTCGCAAGCTTTGTCATCTCGATGCTCTCGACCAGAACTATCCGCCGCCACCGCCGCTCCCTCATCTGCCACGGTCGGCTACCGTTGCTCCGTGGCCAAATTTATCTTCACAATGCAAGATGTCAGCCGGCATCATCCGCCTGACAAGGACGTCCTAAAGAACGTTTACCTCGCGTTCATCCCGGGAGCCAAGATCGGTGTGCTCGGACACAATGGCTCAGGGAAGTCGTCGCTCCTACGCATCATGGCTGGCCTCGACGAGGGCTTCACCGGTGAAGCGAAACTCTCAGAGGGTTATACCGTCGGCTACCTGCCTCAGGAGCCTCATCTCGACGCCACACTCACCGTTAAGGAAAACATCCTCGAAGGAGTGACAGCCACAAAGAAACTTATCGAAGAGTACGAGGAGATTCTTGCTGGGTGGTCCGACCCCGAGGCTGATTATGAAGCACTGGGTGACCGCCAAGCAGCTGTCGAGAAGCGCATGGAGGCGGTGGGGGCCTGGGACCTCGACCGAAAGGTTGAGATTGCAATGGATGCCTTGAGAGTGCCTGATGGGGACGCTTCGGTGGTGCACCTTTCGGGCGGAGAACTCCGACGAGTGGCCTTGTGTAAACTATTGTTGTCCCATCCCGACCTACTCCTGCTGGACGAGCCGACCAACCACCTTGATGCCGAGTCTGTGGCTTGGCTCGAGCGGGCCCTGTCGGAGTACACCGGCACCGTCGTTGCAGTAACCCATGACCGCTACTTCCTTGACAACGTTGCCACATGGATTCTCGAACTCGACAACGGGAACGCCTACCCATACGAGGGCAACTACTCAGGCTGGCTTGAGCAGAAACAGGTTCGACTGCAGCAAGAAGAACGAGAAGTATCAGCCCGGCAGCGCACACTCTCACAAGAACTCGAGTGGGTCCGGATGAGCCCGAAAGGACGCCAGTCAAAGGGTAAGGCACGACTCTCGGCATATGAAGAACTGTTCGCGGCTGACCAAAACCGCGATATCCGCAGCGGCAAGCTCGAACTGCACATTCCCATGACCCAGCGGTTGGGCGACAAAGTAATCGTCGCCAACGATATCCAAAAGTCCTTCGACGACAAGTTGCTTGTCGAGAGCCTCTCATTCAACCTGCCCCCAGCGGGCATTGTTGGTGTGATCGGACCAAACGGAGCCGGTAAAACCACAATGTTCAAAATGATCACAGGCGCAGAAGATCCCGACTCAGGAGTCCTTGAAGTTGGCGACACTGTTGACCTCGCATATATCAGGAAATCACTGATGGCGCCGAGTGGCTGAAGATCGGCAACCAAGAGATAAACGGTCGGGCCTACGTAGCTTCGCTCAATTTCAAAGGCTCAGACCAGCAGAAAATGGTCGGCGACCTCTCGGGTGGCGAACGAAACCGGGTTCACCTTGGCAAGATGCTTAAGCGTGGGGGCAACGTGCTTCTGCTTGATGAACCCACAAACGACCTTGACGTCGACACGCTACGGGCCCTCGAAGAAGCGTTGCTGCGATACCCAGGATGC
>CAXMSI010000234.1:0-2517 GCA_964196085.1 uncultured Acidimicrobiia bacterium
GTTCAGTTGGTCCGTGTGCGGTCAGATCCAAACGATGATGAGTTGCTTGGCATCGCGAGTGGCTGCCCGGTGTTCAGTATTCGGTTCTAAGGCTGCTGCCCAGCCCGGCTATTCTGACGGCATGACAACAGGATTCGCTTCTGCACCAGCAACGTCAGGAAACATTGGCCCAGGGTTCGATGTCATTGCATTGGCTCTCGAACTGAGATGCTCTGTCGAGGCCACTTCCTCTGAGGGGTGGAGTGTTGTCCACGTTGGCGGCCACAGACTTGTCGGGGGCGGACACGATCTTGTTCTCCAAGCAGCGAAGGATGCTGTTGGAGAAGACAACCCTCTTGCCTTGATTGTCGACAACGACATTCCGCTGTCGCGAGGGTTGGGCTCCTCTTCAGCAGCCTATGCAGCCGGGTGGGCGGCCGCGAGAAGGGCATTCGGCGAGAAGGTGTCCCTCGATGATGTTTTTGAAGCAACTGCGATCTCCGAAGGCCATGGCGACAACGCTGCCGGCGCCGTATTTGGTGGGCTTGTTGCTGTAAACGCTGCGGGGCCCATGGAGCTTCCGATAGCGTTGGTCTGGCGAGTGGTTGTTGCGATTCCGGCCTTCGAGTTGACCACCAGTGAGGCCAGAAGGATGCTTTCAACAGAGATTGATCGGTCGACGGTTGTCCGGAGTCTTTCGAGGATTCTTTCGCTGACTGAGGGGCTCAGAAGGGGCGACGGAGAGATCTTGAGCCAGGCTGGGGGAGACGAGTTGCACGAGGGCCCTCGTGCTAGCCTGCACCCTACCGCCGATCGGTTGATCCAAGCTGCCAAGGACGCTGGGGCAGCGCACGCCGCTTGGTCTGGTGCTGGCCCAACGATCATTGCTGTCTGCGACTCTCGTGTAGTCGAGAATGTTCGAGCTGGATTGACCGCTGCGATGCCTGATAGCGACGTTCGAGTGCTCGACATTGCTACCGCTGGCCTTAAATAGTTCCACAGCATTTGCCATTTGGGGTACAACACCCATAATCTACTGCGATCAGATTCCGTTGTAACCAGAAGGCCTCATGGGTTCACTCATCAAGAAGCGACGCAAGAAGATGCGGAAGCACAAGCACCGCAAGCGTCTAAAAGCTAATCGTCATAAGCGCAAGCGCTAGTCGCTCGCACTTTAACTAAGCCAAAGAGGCGGCGCTCAAGCGCCGCCTCTTTGTCGCGCCTAAACCCCAACATCAAACTCGACTAGGTCGCCTGTAGCGTGAGATCCCAGTGGTTGGGGTTGTGGTTGGAGTCGTAGTTGTCGTTAAGATTTAGCCGATGGAACTCTTAGGTGGTGAAGCACTTTTTGCTGAGATGGTTGCTGGGCTGGGAGCCGCATTGTTAGTAGGGAACGCAGTGGCTGGATTCCGACACAAGAGGGGCCTCATGCCGAAGGATCAACAAGGCGCATTCCGGCCTGGTAGGGCGATATTTCTTGGCTCCGTTGGCGCTCTCATGGTAATATGGGGAGTAGCCACGTTTGTGAGTCTGTGATGCTTTCATCCAAGTTCCACCAGTTGTTCCCCCAGCTAGTAGGTCGCTTCAAGGTCTATCAGGACGCCCCGCGAGATATAGAAGACCTTCGGGAGCTCGCCGACGCCAGAGCCCATCTCGAGGATGTCCGGCTCGAAGTCTTTGAAGAGGCGAAGGGTGAACTTCGGGAGCTTCGGGCACTCAGAGTGCGGGATCCGCAGGCCTACGCTGCCTTGATGAGAGCCCAATCCAGACCCCGCTCACATGATCAAGCGCTCGGCGTATATCCATAAGCACCTGAGCACCTCCCGATCAGTGGTGCACTGATTTCTCTCGTTGATCGTTGAGAAAGCGAAGAATCCATTGAGCCATTTTGAGACGGCCGGTCGGTGTTTCGAGTGATGCCAGTGCTCTTGAACGTGCAGTTGGTGTGAGCTCATCGCCAATTCGGTCGATGAGCACCTCGGCTAGATCAGCCCCAATTTCTGGGTGGTACTGAATAGCGAAGATGTGCTCACCGATCATGAAGGCTGGCACGTTGCAGCTGGTTCCATATCCGGCGATTTTTGCCCCCTCAGGAAGCTTGGTGACTGTGTCCTCATGCATGGCTTGCAGTGGGATTAGACCGCCAGGGAACCAGGGTTGTTGTTTTAGGATTAGTGGCTGAACGCTGGTTGTCCAGGCAGTTGCCTTTCCAACAGTGCCTCCCAGAGCATGGGCGATGGCTTGGTGGCCAAAGCACAAACCCACCATCCTGGCCTCTGCAGAGGCGGCGGCACGTATGAAGTCCATGAGGTCGTCTAGCCAAGGCTCGTCGGCGGTGACTGAGGTGCGTGAGCCTCCAATGATCCATCCGTCACACTCGTCTGGGCTCTCGGGAAGGTCACCCTCCACTGCGTAGTAGAACCGAATGTCGACTTCGGGATCTGCCGCTGTGAAGATTTCTGTGTAGACCCTGTCGTAGTCTCCACCGGCAACCTCGAGAGGCCTGCCGGTGAATCGTCCACATATCAGAATTCCAAT
>CAXMSI010000235.1:0-2413 GCA_964196085.1 uncultured Acidimicrobiia bacterium
ATCGACTCTATTTTGAACCCCTGACCTTCGAAGACGTGTTGGCGCTCGTTGAAATCGAGAAACCAAAAGGTGTAATTGTTCAATTTGGCGGTCAGACGCCATTGAATCTCGCCAATGCACTCGCTGAAGCAGGCGTTCCCATTGCTGGGACGAGTCCAGCAGCTATTGATGCTGCTGAAGACCGCGAGCTGTTCAGCCGGCTATGTAAGGATCTAGGGGTTCGCCAACCTGACCATGGAACGGCTAGTTCAGCCGAACAGGCGATCGAAGTAGCCGAGCGTATTGGCTTTCCCGTTTTGGTTCGCCCGTCCTATGTATTGGGAGGGAAGGGAATGCGGGTTGTGTTCGGCTATGACCAGCTGTCGGCCTATCTACGGGATATGAAGGCCAAGTTCGATCTCGACCTCTCCTCGGGCCCACTTTTGCTCGACAGGTTCTTGGAATCAGCGACTGAAGTTGATGTCGATGCAATCTACGACGGAACCGAACTGCTCATTGGCGGAGTCATGGAGCACGTTGAGGAAGCTGGAGTGCACTCAGGTGACTCAGCCTGCATCACGCCACCGCCAACCTTGTCATCTGCTGCTCACGACAGGATCACAGCCGATACAGAGAAGTTGGCAAAAGGCCTCGGCGTCCTCGGCCTCATCAATATTCAGTTCGCAGTGCGTGGCAACGATGTGTTCGTGTTGGAAGCAAACCCACGCGGCTCCAGAACTGTTCCGTTCATCTCCAAAGCGACCGGAGTCCCTCTCGCCAAGATTGCGACGAGGGTGATGATGGGGGAGACCCTCCAAGAGCTGAGGGACTTAGGCGTCCTGCGAGAGCGGAAGCAGCAGTTCACAGCTGTCAAAGAGGCGGTGTTGCCGTGGTCTCGTTTTCCCCAGGAGGACATAATCCTTGGACCTGAGATGCGTTCCACGGGCGAAGTAATGGGCATCTCTTCGGCCCCAGAGGTGGCCTTCGCCAAAGCGATGCTCGGCGCAGGCATGACGCTCCCCAGTGACGGTCACGTGTTTTTTTCCCTTGCTGACCGAGACAAGACCCGAGGTCTAGAAGCTGCCAAGGCTCTTGTGCAACTCGGGCTTACACTTGTGAGCACTGCCGGGACTTCAAGTTTTCTATCTGAACATGGTGTGGAGTCGACATCGATCGTGAAGGTAGCTGAAGGCTCAGGAAACGCACTTGAATGGATTGAGCGCGGAGATGTTGCCATGGTGGTAAATACCCCTCAGGGCCAGCAGGCTCGATCAGATGGACGTCTGATCCGGACAGCCGCCCAAAGGGCCGGTATCCCCTGTATCACCACCATCGAAGGAGCCTTGGCCACTGTTGGCAGCCTCCAATTCGGTCCGGAACGGGTGACAGAGGTGCAGTCTCTTCAGGACTGGTTGGCGTGATTGACACAACCGTAACTCTGGGACCGCTCGATCTTGCGACGCCTCTGGTCGCAGCCTCGGGCACCGTCGGCAGTGTCGTCGACGTTGCTCAAGTCATCGATTTCTCGCAGTATGGGGCAGCAGTTGCAAAGTCGGTGTCGGGCGAGCCTTGGGAAGGGCGGCCAGCTCCGCGCATGGCCCCTGCTGGAGCTGGGATGTTGAACGCAATTGGTATCCAGAATCCAGGAATCGTTGAATGGCAACGGGTCTACGGGGGTCAGTTACGTTCGGTCCCAACGCAGGTCTGGGGGTCGGCCGTGGGGCATTCGATAGAAGAGTTTGTTCGGGTGGCAGAAGGTCTCGCTGAGGTTGGGGTCAAGGCCATCGAGTTGAACCTGTCGTGTCCGAATCTGGCGACTGGTGAGATGTGGGCACTCAGCCCGTCGTTGACACAAGGTGTTGTGAGCGCGGTGAGAGCAGCAACGTCGCTGCCGATCGGGGCAAAACTTTCACCAACCGCTATGGACATAAGTGATGTGGCCGAAGCAGCTGTGGATGCTGGCGTCGATTGGTTAGTACTCACGAACACCGGGTTTGGCGCCGCCATTGATATCGAAACTAGACGCCCGGTACTCTCGGCAAACCTGGGTGGCTACTCGGGTGCGGGACTGAAACCCATCTCGTTACGCTGCGTCATGCAGGTACGGCACCGCTTACCAGAAGTTCCGATTGTCGGCACGGGCGGGGTACGGTCTGGGGAAGACGTTATCGAGTACCTGCTCGCCGGGGCTAACGCGGTTGGTATAGGGACTGCGCATTTTGAGACACCACGATGTGCAAGTCGAATATTGCGTTCGGCGGTGCGGTGGTGCGAGCGTAAAGGGCTCGAACGGTTGAGTGACCTCACGAACGGAGTGCAGCGATGGTAGACAACCCGATTCTTGTTGCACTTGATGTGCCCACATCTGACGAGGCTTTCGGACTTGCATCACTGCTCAGGGGACATGTTGGCGGGTTCAAGGTCGGACTCGAAC
>CAXMSI010000236.1:0-2176 GCA_964196085.1 uncultured Acidimicrobiia bacterium
GTGGAAGACTTTGGCTGCGGCCGGGGGGATCGCTGTCTTGTCGCTGCTGGTGTGGCTGGTGAGCGTGGTCCATGATCCTGTCCCTGTCGCTGATCAAGTTCCTCCAGTCCCCAACGCTCAGAACGAGTTCGTTCCGCCGTTCGGTGTTCCGTCAAGGATTGTGGAAGATGAGGTTGGCCCTCTGGAGTGGGTCTGGAAGGCGGAGTTCGCTTCGGTGCAAGGAGAGAATCCCAACCGGCCTTCTGTGGGTCCGCGATGCTACGGGAATGGCGGGAGTTCCAGGCAGGTGCTCCCCACTGAGCAGCGGCTTGTGTTCAAGGGAGAGGAGTTCTTTATCACGATTGGTCGCGGGTGGGTTCCAGTCGTCTCTCTGACCGAGTCAGACGGTTCTCGGGCAGAGCTTGGGAAGTCACCTGGCGTTCTCAGCCCACCGGTGAATCTATTTGGCCCCGACGAGTGGGTATGTCACGTGTCCCACAACGAAGAGGTGCTCCTGGCTGTTGGTTCAAGAGTGTGGTGGAGCGACGACGGACTAACTTGGAACGTGATAGATGTATTCGATGCCTTCGGCGGCGAGAATATTGACGGGTCGAACCTGATTTGGTCGGGGTCAGGACCCCTCGGATACGTTGTTCTGGGCTACTGGGAAAGGGTCCCAGTCAACTGGTACTCGCCAGATCTTGTGTCCTGGTTCAAGATCGACCCAACCAATGATCCGCATATCCCTCTGATTCCCTGGGGCTGGTTTGGTCCAAGTGGTGTACTTGTGTCGGATGACTTCGTAGCGATTGGGGTGGCTGAGGGTGTTTGGGTCGGTACGCCTAGGGTGGAGGAGAAGTGATTCCGTTTTTGAGAATTCGTTTGATGAGTGTGCGGTTTGTAGCGACTGCTTTGGCAGTCGTGCTGGTTTCGGGTGCATGTTCTCCTTCGATGGCTGTTGAGCCGCTGGAACCGGAGGAGATAGAGGTCCGGCAGCGTTTCTCGGACTACCGCAATGAAGTACGCCCACAACTTGTGACCTTCTACGGTCAGGCGGCGGACACGGATCCGGTTCCCATCGTGGTTCTGGCCCACGGTCTTGGTGGTAACCGGGAAGGCATGGAGGTCTTGGCTCAGCCGCTCTCAGAGAAGGGCCTGATCGTTATCAACGCAGCTTGGTTTGCTGATACGGGCCACTTGTTGGAGTCGATGTCGGATGTGACGTGCGCTGTTGCTTACGCCTATGAGAACGCAGCCTCGTGGAACGGTGACCCTGAGAGAATCATTGTGATCGGCCACTCAGCTGGAGTGAATGCAGCCATGATGGCTGCTTTGTCACCAGACAAAATGGTTCAGTGCGAAAACCGTGCAAATTCACGAGTTTGGGCGGTGATTGGCGTCGCCGGGGATCCGAGCAACGTAACCGAAGGTGGGATCCTCTGGAACATGTTGCAAGACACGCGATTGCGTTCGTCCTACTCATCGACCGAAGCGGCCGAGGTTCTTGAGACCATGAACCCCTACAACCACTTCGGTAACAACCCGAACCTCACCGCAAGATTTGTGCATAGTGCCGGCGACGTCGTGGTCGATCCTGTCCGGGACGAACAATTCGCTGAAGATATGGCGGCCGCAGGCTACGACGTCGAGTTCCTCCTGATGGAAGGTGGCGGACATGGAAGCGTATGGCCCGAAGAAGTCTTGCAAATAGTCGATGAACTCATAAGCAAGCCTTGAGCTAGCCCAGCCCGGAACGGAAGTGCAGGGCGACCGGCAGCTTGCGTATCAGCCGTAAGGAGCGACACACAAGCTGTCGCGAGTAGGCCAAGTAATTGAAGGGCGAACTGCGAAGCAGTTAGTACTTGTAATGCGATGGCTTGTAAGGGCCGTTCTTGTCCAAACCGAGATAATCGGCCTGCTCATCGGTGAGCACGGTGAGACGGATACCTAAGGCATCAATGTGCGCTCGGGCGACCTTCTCATCGAGTTCAGTGGGCAGAACCACAACGGTTTTGGTGTCGTAACTCTCGTGGTTGGAGTGAAGTTCCATCTGAGCCAGAACCTGGTTAGCAAAAGAACCATCCATAATACGTGATGGGTGTCCTGTTGCGTTGCCTAGGTTAACCAAGCGACCTTCAGAAAGAAGAATCAGGTGGTCATTATCAGCAGCGTTACGAATAATTTTGTGAACCTGTGG
>CAXMSI010000237.1:0-2111 GCA_964196085.1 uncultured Acidimicrobiia bacterium
TCATCCCAACAGGAATTCGCCCTCAGTTTGCTTCGAAGCTCGAGGAGTATGGTTTAACGTTGGCCGCTGACCTCTTTGCCGTCCCACAGGGGCGTGGTCGCCGCTAATGAAACGGACTCTCACCACGGCGGTTCTGGTGGTCACTCTCTTGTTTGGAGGCGTACTTTCTGCCGCCGCTCAAGCTGAGCAGGAGCCGCCGTCGATTGAGGATGTTGACGTGGATGACCTGCCAACCATTTCAATGGTGGTGGTTCCCCCCCTTGACGCGCCAGGGGACTATTCGGCCGCCGAAGACTGGATTGTCACGGAAAACGGCGAAGCACTCGAGGTAGTTGTTGAAGCCCTTGCTACTGACCGTGCGTCAGTTGCGCTTGTAATCGACACGTCGCAAAGCATGTCGGGTGATGCGATCTCAGCCGCCAAGGTTGCCGCAGTCGATCTCATCAATGAGCTCTCCGACGAAACCTCCGTGGCTGTGGTTGGCTTCGGTGCCAACCCTGTGGTCGCTTCCGACTTCACGCAAGACAAGAGTGTCGCCATCGATGCTGTTGGCACGCTGTTCGCTTCTGGCGAAACAGCGCTCTATGACGCCATTGCAGCTGCTGTTGAGTTGTTCTCGGGACAACCTGGGCGGCAAACGATCGTCGTTCTTTCGGACGGTGCTGATACGGTCAGTACTGCAACCCAAGAGGACGCAGTCGACGAACTCGATGACTGGGACGGCAAACTATTCGCTGTGCAGCTCGTTACTGGCGAGACAGCCGAAGGCCCGTTGGAAGCTCTTGCCAGCGCAAGTGATGGTCAGCTGGTGACGGTTGATTCTACGGGTGGGCTGAGTGCGACGTTCGAGAACATTGGCTCGCAATTAGGGAACTTCTACCGACTCACGTTCGAGACGGAAGGTCCTGGCGGGGTAACAAGGATCGGAGTCGCTACTGCAGCTGGGAGCGCCACTACCGAGTACCTGCTTCGGCTTCCGTCGACGATTGTACCCGCTTCAACGAGTGCGGTTACGACCACCACAGTGGGCTTCGTTCCTCGGATCATTGAGGGAGCGGAAGTTACAAGTTCCCGTCTGGCCACTCCCAAAATTTTCAAGTTGGCTTTGGGTATGCTGTTCATTGGCATGGTCGGAATCCTTATCCCGTTCGTAAGGAGTGATGGATCGACGTCGGCTAAGACCCCGACGCGTTCGTTCAGGTCTCGCCGGCAGCGCGTACTTAGCGGTGTAACTGGGAGCCTGGTTGATTTCGCTGATCGTGGCGGCGCTGGTTCGGGCCTTGCAAAGGCTATTGAACGAGCCGGGCTCAAGATCCGGAGTGGGGAGTGGGTTGTCTTGACCTTGTCCGCAATGATGGTCTCGATGTTCGTGGGTGTTGCCTTACTTGGTTCAGGTGCTCTTGGCATCGCTCTTGCAGTGTTCACGGGCGTTGTTAGCTGGCAAGCAATCAACACATTGGGAGCTCGCCGCCGGAAAGCGTTTGAAGGCCAGCTCCCTGAAATGCTTCAGCTGTTGGCGAGCACAATCAGAACTGGTTACGCACCAATCCAGGCGTCAGAACTTGTTAGTCGAGAGATGGAGATGCCCGCTTCTGAAGAGCTTGGTCGAGTCGTAGCCGAAGCAAGGCTAGGACGAAGCTTTACCCAGGCGCTCAGGTCAATGGCCGAGCGGCTGGACTCTATCGACATGCGCTGGGTGTCTGATGCTATTGAGATCAACCAAGAGGTTGGTGGCGATATCTCAGAACTCATCGACCAGGTGGCTGAGACAATTCGAGACCGGGTGAGCGTTAAGCGTTTAGTCCAGTCGCTCAGTGCCGAGGGACGTGCCTCTGCTTGGATTCTCGTCTTGCTCCCCTTTGGTGTGGGCGGACTTATAGCGTTGACTAACCCTGGTTATATGACTCCACTGTTCACAACATTCATCGGTAGGCTGATGATGCTTGGGGCCGTAATCTCCATGATTATCGGTAGCCTTGTGATTCGTCGAATGGTGGATTTGAAGTACTAATGGATACGCAGATCGTTCTCGCAGCATTGTTGGTCTCAAGCTCATTAGCAGCTGTTTTCCTGCTGCTTTCTGCTGGCCGCGGCACCTCCGACAGGGCGTT
>CAXMSI010000238.1:0-241 GCA_964196085.1 uncultured Acidimicrobiia bacterium
GTTCTACTCAGAAGAAGCGCAGGTTCTGTTCAACCAGGTGGGTCAGTTCAACAACATCGACGTGGTTGCAGTTGCCGGGCTTGACAGCGAAGTGCTGACTGAGCGCATCAATGCGGCACTCCCGGCTCAACTCGAAGCTGTCACTGGCGATACACAGAGCCAAGAACAACTCGACGAAGTGGCCACTGGGTTGTCGTTCATGACAACAGCCCTCCTAGGGTTCGCCGCTGTTTCATTGCTC
>CAXMSI010000238.1:251-2088 GCA_964196085.1 uncultured Acidimicrobiia bacterium
TATCTACAACACATTCCGGATCATTGTTGGACAACGCACTCGTGAGCTTGCGTTGCTGCGGGCTGTGGGAGCCGAGTCACGACAGGTCACCCGCATGGTCATCTCCGAGTCACTGATTGTTGGATTCATCGCCTCAGCTATTGGCGTGTTCTCTGGCATTGGACTTGCAATGTTGCTGCGTGTGGGACTCGACGCTGTTGGGTTCGGTGTTCCCGAAGGGAACCTAATCCTCGAGCCTAGGACCATTCTGGTCGGCATGTCAGTTGGTGTCATCGTGACCTTGGCTTCGGCCGTGATCCCTGCTCGCAAGGCAGCCAAGATCCCGCCGATCGCAGCCATGCGCTCTGAGGCTGTGGAAACAAGCGCACCCAAGTCACTCCGTAACCGCACAATCGCGGGCACCACGCTTGGCCTTGCTGGAGCAACTGCAATCGCTGTTGCTCTTCTGGGCGAGACTACCGGAGGCCTCATGCTGGTCGCTGGTGGATCACTCGCTGTGTTCTTAGGAGTCACAGTGCTGGCACCGTTCTTCGCAAAGCCCATCGCTGCGATCTTGGGCAAACCACTGCGTGGAATCGTGGGCCAACTTGCGAGAGAGAACACTCGTAGGAGTCCTCGACGCACGGCATCCACTGCTTCGGCATTGATGATTGGGGTTGCCCTAGTGGTATTCGTTTCCATTTTCGCAGCGTCGATCAAGTCAACGGTGTCGGACACGTTTAGCGAAGCATTCCCCGCTGACATCTTCCTGGCTTCGGCAAACCCAAGCTTCGAGATACCTCTGGGTGCGTTCGATGACATTGCCGACGCTGCGGAGGTAGCAACTGTTTCGGCCATTGTCTTCGCCCCTCTAGAGATTGAGGGAGAAGAAGTGGGTGTAATGGCGGTCGACCCCACCACGATTAACGAGGTGTACAACTTCAGGTCGACAATCGACATAACAACTCTCGGGTCAGGTCTACTGGTGCAGCAAGATACCTTGGCCGACGAGGGCTATGCAGTGGGTGATGTCATCGCCGTCGAACTCCAAGAAAACGCGTTCGATGTCACCATCACCGGTACATTCGAAGACGTCAACATGGGGACATACGTCTTGTCCCAGGACACCGTCTCTGAATACTACGACTGGAGCGGAGCGGCAATAGGCCTCGTCAAGCTAGTTGATGGAGTGACTCCAGAAGAGGGCCTTGCCAGCGTCGAAGCGGCAACATCAGAGTTCCCAGCTGTCGAGGTTTCAACTGCTGCTCAGGCAGCCGCCGACGCTGAGACTCAGGTCGACCTGTTGGTCAGCTTGTTCTACGGCCTACTCGGATTGGCGCTACTGATTGCCATGATTGGCATTGCCAACACGCTCACATTGTCTATCGCTGAGAGGACCCGAGAAATCGGACTTTTGAGGGCAGTCGGCATGAGCCGAGCCAAGACGTCGGCGATGATCCGATGGGAAGCCACAATGATCGGCGTCTTCGGAGCCATCCTCGGGGTGCTGGTTGGGACCGCACTCGGATGGGCTGTCGTCGCATCACTGGCCGACCAAGGATTGAGCACGCTGATTCTTCCCTGGGGCCAGCTAGGTATGTGGCTAGTACTCGGCGGCGTAGCAGGAGCACTCTCCTCCCTCCGCCCAGCAAGGAAAGCAGCAAAGCTAGACGTACTGGCTGCGATAGCCTCGTAGTGAACGTCACCGCCGCTAGGCGGGGGCCTTCGCTACAAAACTGCAAGCGGATTTCTTGCAGTCTCAGACAAACTCTACGCAGTAAGTAGTGAACGTCACCGCCGCTAGGCGGGGGCCTTCGCTACAAAACTGCAAGCGGGTTTCTTGCAGTCTCAGACAAAC
>CAXMSI010000239.1:0-2085 GCA_964196085.1 uncultured Acidimicrobiia bacterium
GCGGTTCGTCGCCCCGATCACGATCACGTTCTTGAGGCCCTCTACACCGTCGATCTCTGCCAACAGCTGCGGCACGATCGTCGACTCCATGTCGGAACTGATCCCCGACCCGCGGGTGCGGAACATCGAGTCCATCTCGTCGAAGAACACGACGACGGGCACCCCTTCTTCTGCCTTCTCCTTGGCCCTTTGGAAGATCAGACGGATCTGGCGTTCCGTTTCGCCAACATACTTGTTGAGGAGTTCGGGGCCTTTGATATTGAGGAAGTAGGCCCTGGCGTCGTCGTTGCCGGTGCGCTCCCGCACCGCTTTGGCCAAGCTGTTGGCTACAGCCTTGGCGATGAGGGTCTTCCCGCAGCCGGGAGGGCCGTAGAGAAGGACTCCCTTCAGCGGCTCTAGTTGGTATTGGCTGTACAGATCTCGGTGGAGATACGGAAGCTCGATAGCATCGCGGATGACCTCGATCTGGTCGCTCAGGCCGCCAACGTCATCGTAGTCGACGTCTGGAATCTCTTCGAGGACTAGGTCGCTGATTTCTGGCCGGTCGATTCTCTCGAAGACTGTTCTTGCAGAGCGGTCGAGGAGTAGGTGGTCTCCTACTCGGACGGCTTGCTCGATGAGATCGCCGGCCAAGGCCACGACCTGTTCCTCGTCTCCGCGCGTGACCACAACAACCCGGTCATCGCCAAGTAGTTCCTTCACCGATACAACGTCACCGTGGCTGGGATGACCGAGCGATTCTATGAGATTGAAGGCTTCGTTGAGGAGCACCTGCTGACCTCGGAAGAGCTTCTTTACCTCGATGGAAGGATGAGCGTTGACGCGCAGCTGGCGACCGGCAGTCTCAACATCGACCCGACCGTCGAGTGACACGGCCACCACGCTGCCGAAGCTTGCCGGAGGAGCGGTTAGCTGATCTACCTCAGCCCTCAACAAAGTGATCTGTTGGCGTGCTTCTTGAAGGAGCATCGCGAGCTTGTCGTTTCGCTGCTGATAGCTCGTCAGCTTCTCGCCAGACGCCGAAGGGACGCTGCCCATCCGGTCATTTTTCCAGCGAGCAACTACCGACTCAAGGCGCAGAACCTCGGCACGTAGCATGACGAGTTCCTGTGAATCCTCTGTGGTCATGAACCTTCCTCCACAAGCCAGTATATGGCCAACCGAGCCTTGCTGGCGCAGGTTTGAGGGAGAACTCAATTGTCCCCCATTCGGCTATGATCAAGGCACAGATTCGCATAGGAGCACTGCAATGAAGGTATGGATTGATCAAGATCTCTGCACAGGTGACGGTCTGTGCGAAGAAATCGCCCCAGATGTCTTTGTTCTCCTCGACGATGGCTTGGCGTACGTCCGGGATAAGGACACGATCTTTGCAGCTGCTGAAGGCAACGCCGAGGGTGCTGCTGGTCTTGCGGTTGTGATCCCCGGTCAAGAAGAGGGTGTCATTGAGTCCGCCGAAGAGTGCCCAGGCGAATGCATCTACGTGGAACCTTCCTGAACCGACTCTTTTTGCATTAGGAAATGGCCCTGGCAACCCCGGGGCCATTTCCGTTCTAGGCGTGCTCTGGCGATAGACGACAGGAGTTGGTGCAACTGGAGCAGCCTATTGGGCTACTCCCCGGCGGATTTTTCGGGTTCGAGGTCTTCTGCTGGCTCGTAACACCGCGCTGTGATCAAGAAACCCGTGTGACCCACCATGCGGTGAGAAGGTCGGACCGACCGTCCGTCGACGTTCCAGTCGCGGTGGAGTACCTCAAACACGCCTATGTCGGCGAACCGCTTTGCAAAGCGTAGAGCCCGGACTGTGGATTCCACCTGGGGAACGGTGGGCACATAAGCGCAAATAGTCGCGCCCCCAGATAGGTCGGGGGCTACTGCCGCAATTGTTTGCCACGGTTCTGGCATGTCGAGCATGATTCGATCAGGCTGGACCTCACCAATCACTTCTTCGGCATCACCAACTCGGAGGTCTAGGTTGTCGGGAATTTCGCCGTGCCAGCGTTCAATAACAGCCTTTGCGATGTCAGCATGGTCTTGGCGCCGGTCTACCGACGTTACCGACCCAGTGGGGCCCACCGCATCGAG
>CAXMSI010000240.1:0-2070 GCA_964196085.1 uncultured Acidimicrobiia bacterium
GCAGCTTGAACTCCTTCCAATTGCGGTTCTGTCGGGCTTTCTGTGGCCGTTCTGCTACTTCTTTGGTATCGGGTTGTTAGGTCGAGCCATGTTTCGAATTGGTTCCAATTGATTATCACTTGGTCTACAAGAAAGAAACCCTCCGCTTCTGTGGAGGGTTTCTTCAATGCATCGATGGGGAGGTCAGGGGGGCTGAGGGAATCAGTGCATGAGGCTTGGTTGGGTTGCCCAAGGTGTCCATCTTCGGAGAGCGATGAGGTACCCCCAAAGGAGAATGGCTGCTGGGGCAGCGTGTTCCAAGAGGTGAAAACGAGTGTGAATACTGATCTCTGATCCGAATCGTTCGCATAGTGGTGCTCCGCCCGCTTGGGAACTGAGGTCCCACCACTCGTTGATGCAGGGGTCGATCAGGTGACCGGCGAAGTCATATCCGAAGGTGACTACAGCGATGCCACCCGCCACTACCAACGTTGATCGGAGCCAATTGTCGGCCGGCTTTAGTTTTCGAATCAGCGCGATCGTTATGGGGATGGCTAACAAGAAGGCAATGGTCAGCAGTAGGGAGGGAACGCCGTATAGCCCGCCGAATCCTTCACCGAGGCTTGTCAGGGTTCCGCCGGCTACCGTTGCGGCAATCCCTCCGATGAGGCTTAGGCCAATTACTAGGCCCATGAGGCGGATAGTCCAAGTGACGAACCAGGGCTCTGTTGGGTCTTCGCTCATCGGTCACTCAGTTCTGTTTCGGCTAGCAAGGTGACTTCCAGACCACCCTAGGCAAGGGTTCCGTGACCGTAAAGGAGTTTTCCTAAGGTACCCCAGCACAGGCCGGGACCCACCCTTAGGGATGGCGTCAGGCGGCCCCCCGGTGACCCCTCTCAGCACCTGATAGTGACATTGAGCCCGGGCACATTGCTGTAGGGGTGCTGAGCCTCCATCACTCGAATGAATCAACTGATGGGTCGGAAGCAGGGAATAGCGGTAGCCTGATGTCACTGTTGAGGGCTTCTCAAACACTGAAGGGACGCACTAGATGTTTCGAATTGCAACACTCCTAATGGTCACCACGCTCATCATGACGGCCTGTGCTTCAGCAGCGGAGGTAGGAGATACGCCACTAGGCGATGGCTCCGGCACGCTGGTACTAGAGATCTGGGCCGACAATTGGATGGCCGTCTACATCAACGGAGAACTCATCGGCGAAGACTCTGTTCCAATCACTACGGAACGATCCTTCAACGCCGAAACCTTCACCTTCGATGCCGAATATCCGTTCACTGTCGGGATCCTTGGAAAAGACTTCAAGGAGACCGACTCAGGGATTGAGTACATTGGCGAAGGTAACCAGCAGATGGGCGACGGTGGACTAATCGCTCAGATCACCGACACATCAACAGGAGACGTTATCGCCGTGACTGACGCAGCTTGGGCGGTTCTTGTTGTTCACCGCGCCCCGCTCAACACCGAGTGCGAGAAGGATGCGGACCCTGATGCCACTTGCGAATTCGAGACTATTGAGACGCCGTCCGACTGGGCGTCAGCTGGGTTTGATAGCAGCGGTTGGAACTCCGCTACAGAGTGGTCCGAAGGTGATGTGGGCCCTAAGGATGGATACGATGAGGTCTCTTGGGACGACTCAGCCGAGCTGATTTGGGGAACGGATCTCGAGGTCGACAACACCATTCTCTTCCGCACAACAGTGGATGGGTAGTGATTGACACTCGCTTCTACTCTCGTTCCCCGTTGCAAGATGGAAAGGCAGAAGGCTTGAACGCTGACCACGTCACCACGATATTGAGGGCGGGTACATTGCGGCAGAGGGGCTGAGGGCCGATCCATCAATGCAACGGAGCTGACTCCACGCCTAGTATCTCCGTACGATAGGGAGAGCGCACATGTGGGGTCGGGTGGTGGCTGTTGGTTTGGCGCTGGCACTCGTCGCCGCTGGTTGGAGCTACTGGAGCTCCAACAATTGCAGCTCCAGTAGTTCCAGTAGTTCCAGTAGTTCCAGTAGCGCAGCACCATCGGTTCGGTTGGGAACCATCGATCCGGTGAGATCAGTCCAAACCCAGG
>CAXMSI010000241.1:0-2068 GCA_964196085.1 uncultured Acidimicrobiia bacterium
CCACCACAATCAAAGCCAGAAACAAGAAAATTGACCCGCGCGTTTGTGGTCAACATGGTAGTGCAGAGTACCCCGCGTCCCCGTTCGCGTGGTGTCTGCCGCCGCTCACGGCGCACACGGTGGCGACCAGTGCGAAGTGCAGGCAGTAGCCCGAGGCACCGGCGAGCCAGCTTCCGGTTTTCTTCCATACCCAGAACGATGTTCCTCAACCAAGGTTGGCTTTGGCTGTCTTTCATTCTTCGACTGGTTCGGAAAGTGTCTTATGCGGAAACCAGTTCTGGGTTCTCACGCAGAACTTGACCAACATCAACATGAGAGGCACTTCGATCAGCACGCCAACGACCGTCGCAAGTGCCGCTCCCGAGGACAACCCGTAAAGCATCGTTGCCGTAGCGATGGCAACCTCGAAGTGATTGGAGGCACCGATCATGGCTGTCGGGGCGGCATTCTCGTAGGTGAGTCGTAGTACCTTCGACAGCCCGTAGCCCAAAGCGAATATCAGCACGGTTTGGATGAACAACGGGATGGCGATCCAGAGGATCGTCAATGGGTTGTTGAGGATTGTCTCGCCTTTGAATGAAAAGAGCAGGACCAGCGTGGCCAACAGAGCCACAATCGTCACCGGCGTCAGGACATGGAGGAATTTCTCCCGAAACCACGTTTCGCCTTTGCTGGCGATCAGCCACTTTCGAGAGAAGTACCCAGCCGCCAGCGGAAGAGCAACATATATGCCGATGGAAAGCAGCAAGGCTTGCCACGGAACCGGGAGCCTTCCCACGCCAAGCAGGAACCCGCCCAGGACGCCGTACAGGACCAGCATGGTCAACGAGTTGACGGCGACCATGACCAGTGTGTGTCCGTCATTTCCTTTAGCGAGGAATCCCCACACGAGCACCATCGCTGTGCAAGGTGCGACGCCCAGAAGGATGCACCCGGCCAGATAGCTTCTCCACAGGGGAACCTCCAGCATCTTCACACCTTCGATGAGTACGACCTTTCCTGCCCCGTACTCGCCACCAAGCGAGAGATTTGCTCCCAACGGCATCTTGACGTGATCTACCGCATCCGGGCCAATGAGTCCGAGAAAGAGGGTGCCCAAGAAGAAGCTCGCGATGGCATACATCGTAAACGGCTTGATGGCCCAGTTGATGAACAGAGTCAGCCCTACAGGACGCACGGCTCTTCCCGCTTTCAGAACTTCGCTGAAGTCGATCTTGACCATGATCGGATACATCATGAAGAAGAGGCACAGCGCAATCGGAATGGACACGACGGGGGCTTCGTCAACATAGATTGCCATGCCGTCGAGTGCCTGGGCGAAGCCCGGTGCCACCTTTCCCAGAGCGATTCCGCTGACGATGCACAGGGCGACCCACAGCGTGAGGTATCGCTCGAAAAAACTAATTCCCTTGCCGTCTGAGGCTGGAGAGTTCTCAATCACGTCTGCTCCATTGAATGCGGTTCGTTCTTCCCGATCTCGTCAAGGCGCGACTGGAGGCTCAGGTGATCGAGTGACTCGATGCTGAGGGCCGCAAAGCGCTCGATGCGCCGCTCTAGCTCTAGATAGATCCGACGGAAGAGCTGCCGCCTGTCGTCCTCGGGGCCTTCGAAGGCGGCGGGG
The DNA here is from genome assembly GCA_964196085.1 of uncultured Acidimicrobiia bacterium. Lineage (GTDB taxonomy): Bacteria > Actinomycetota > Acidimicrobiia > Spongiisociales > JAENVV01 > CAXMPE01. Next base: position 1,622 of record CAXMSI010000241.1, read on the forward strand.
TCTTCAACGCCCCAGTGGGCCGTCATCGGTTGGCCGGGCCACAGCGGACACGCTTCACCGGCGGCGTTGTCGCAGACGGTGAAGATGAAGTCGAGGTTTGGAGCACCCGGCGTGGCGAACTCATCCCAGCTCTTGCTGAGAAGATCCGAAGTGTCGTAGCCGCGCTCTCCCAGAACCTCCAATGCCATTCGGTGCGGCTGATCTTTCGGATCACTACCCGCGCTATAGGCGCGGATTCGTCCGGCCCCAACGCGATTGAGGATTGCCTCAGCGATGATGCTCCGAGCAGAGTTACCCGTGCAGAGGAACAGAGCGTTGTAGGTCTTGCCCATCGTTCTTGCTCCTTCACCCAGGTCAACTATGCACAGCGAAGGTTGACTCTTGTGGAGCCCAGCCGTGCTCGGTCAGCCGAGAGAATCCCGATCTCCGAAAGGCAGGAATCGACGC
>CAXMSI010000242.1:0-2031 GCA_964196085.1 uncultured Acidimicrobiia bacterium
GCCAAAGCGCTCTTTGGGTCCTGCAACCACATCATCACGAAACTACTGCCTAGCTGGGGCGTGGAATACACGCTTGTCGACGGGCCCGACCTGGCTCAATGGGAAGCGGCCATGCGACCCAACACGACAGCAACATTCTTCGAGTCACCAGCCAACCCAACCCTCGAACTTGTCGACATCGCAGGCGTATCAGCTATCAGCAAGGCTCACGGCGCCAAGCTCATCGTAGACAATGTCTTCGCCACACCCCTCCTACAGCAGCCCCTTGAGCTCGGTGCGGAGGTAGTGGTGTACTCCGCCACTAAGCACATCGACGGACAGGGTCGCATCCTCGGAGGAGTTGTCCTCTGCGACCAAGACTTCTACGACAGCTACCTACAGCCATTCATGCGTCACACAGGCCCAACCATGTCCGCGTTCAATGCCTGGGTGCTCCTCAAAGCGATGGAGACACTGGATCTCCGGATCAATCAGCAATGTATGAATGCTGCAGCTGTCGCCGACTTCCTGGCCGACCAACCGAACATCGCCAGAGTGCTGTACCCCGGACGTGATGACTTCCCTCAACGACAGTTAGCCAAGCAGCAGATGGCGCAAGGCGGGACCCTCATCTGTTTCGATGTTGAAGGTGGGCAGCAACAGGCGTTCCAACTCCTCAACAACCTACAACTCATCGATATCTCCAACAACTTAGGAGACACGAAGAGTCTCATCACCCACCCGGCCACAACAACACACTCCAAGCTGTCCCCCGACGAGCGCGCTGCGATTGGCATTGGGGATGGCTGTCTCCGTATCTCTCTCGGTATCGAAGACCAGCGAGACCTCATCGACGATCTGAGCCAGGCACTTTCCACACTCAGCTAACAACGCAGCCCAGCAAATGGGCTGCTGCTAATTTCAAGGTATGAACCCACTTAGCGCAGAAATCCTTTGGTCACTCGGCCGGATTGGTGTCCCAGCGGTGGCCGGTGGCACCATTGTGGTCCCAGTGACCACGTTTGATCCCGACACTGACGAGGGCACAACGGTCCTTTCCCTAGTCACCGACTCGGGACTGGTCCAGGTAACCAACTCAGACGTTTCCTCAAGTAGTCCGTCGCTCAGCCGAGACGGCGCCAACCTCGCGTTCCTGCGCAAGGTGGGTGACAACAGCCAGCTACACCTCATGTCAATGCACGGAGGCGAGGCCAAGCAGATCACCGATCTCCCTCTCGGAGCAGGGACCGCCAGATGGCTCCCCGACAGCTCTGGATTGGTGTTCGTTTCAGGCCTGCTCAAGGATGCTCCAACCCCACTGACGACCGCCGCCCTGCTCAAAGAACGTCAGGAGACCAAAGTCTCGGCCAAAGTCACCGAAGACCGGATGTACCGCTTTTGGGATACCTGGATGACCGACGGCTCCAGCCATCACCTCTTCCACCTCGACTTCGCAACAGAGACCCTCACCGATCTCACACCCGATTCTGATTACCTCTTTGCATTCCCATCAACAGGCGGCGACCCAGTAAGTTTCACCGCAACAGATGGCAAGACGGTTTTCTTTAGTGCGGTGGACAACACCGAAACCGATGAGACGATCCCCGCAAGAAGATTGTTCTCAGTGCCGTTGTCCGGTGGAACAGTTTCTGAAGTGACTCGAAACGACCTTGGAGCCGATTCGAGTCCCCGGTTATCGCCTGATGGCGGGACCCTCTACTTCTTCCGTACTCACGAACGAGACTCCTACGCAACGCCGGCCGACGTGATGGCGCTCAACCTCCAAACCAGTGCGTTGACCAGCTTGACACACCAATGGGAACTTACCCCTGGAGCTATGGAGATTGACCCAACTAGTGGAGATGTTTTCCTCACAGCCGAGCAACGCTCAAGAGTGCCGTTGTTCAAGGTTGTAGCAGGCCAGAACCCTGAGCTTATGGTCACCGACCACACCCTCACGAACCCTCTTCCAGATGGGCGAGGCTCGGTGGTCATGCTCAGGCAATCATTCAACGCTCCCAATGAAGTGGTGAAAGTCACCGATGGCACTGT
>CAXMSI010000243.1:0-1948 GCA_964196085.1 uncultured Acidimicrobiia bacterium
CATCGGTGAAAGACCCATCTCGGATGACGTCTGCAAATGCGGCCCAATCAGCAACATTGTCAGCCATGGTTTCGGGAAGGTGGAGCCAGCCCAGCCTGTTGGAGATCTCAGGAGTGTCTGCTTCTCCCCAAACCGTTGGATCGTGATCCCATACCCGCCGACCCACACCTTCGGATTGCCAAGCTGCCAACCGTGCGTCGACAGCATCACCCGAATCGCGCAGCCCGTCGCGCTTTTCTTCGACAGCGGCCAGTAGCTCCTCGAATGCTTCTGCGAAGGATTCAACACCAGCATCTTGAAGGTCTTGACATACAGCAGCCAAATCTACGCCTACGGCCGCGAGGATGGTGAGCACATCGTGTGCTCCCCGGACGTCCTCGGTGACAGCGTTAGCCCGTACGACACCATGATCTTCGAACGCTGTGAGGGTCTTTGGCGGAACAGTGTTCACTGTGTTGTTGCCAACAAGCTCTTCGATGTAGAGCACGTCGCGGAACGCTGGGTTCTTGGTCGAAGTCGATGCCCACAGGACTCGCTGGGGATGGACACCTCTCCCCCAAATAGCTTCAAAGTCATCACCGAAAAGCTCGAGGTACCGCTGGTAAATAGTTTTCGCCGCCGACAGTGCCACCTGACCGGCAATAGCCAGGGCGTCGGTGGAGCCAACTTCCTCCAGGAGCGCGTCAACACTCGCGTCGACGCGACTGATGAACACGCTGGCAACGGATGCAACCCGAGACGGGTCGACCATGCAGCGCTCGAGCCCGCTGATGAAGGCCTGAGCAACAGCTTCATAGTGTTCGAGACTGAAGATGAGCGTGACGTTTATGTTGACACCCTGGGCAATCAACTCTTCAATGGCAGGAATACCAGCCGGGGTTGCTGGCACCTTCACCATGAGGTTGGGGCGATCCACTGCCCCCCAGAGCCGAAGTGCTTCGGCAATCGTGCCCTGGGTGTCGTGAGCAAGGGTCGGTGACACTTCGAGGGAGATGAATCCATCTCCGCCGTCGGAACTGTCGTATAGGGAGCGGAATTCATCTGCGGCAGACTGGATATCGGCAATCGCCACTGCTTCGAACAGAGCTATTGCCGGGGCATCTGGGGTTGCTGCATCCAACTTGACCAAGTGGGCGTCATAGAGGGTTGACCCGGCAATAGCATTCTTGAAAATCGAGGGATTCGAAGTCATACCTCTGAGGCCGTTGGCAATCATTGCCGCAAGCTCTCCCGAATCCATGATGTCTCTTCGGATGTTGTCGAGCCAGACACTTTGGCCGGCTTGGAAGAGTTGCTGCATTGGGTGGTTGGCGACAGTCACGCTTGCTCCGTTGTTGCGTAGCCCGATAGTACCTACGACGTGGACGCAGTTGGCGGGCTTCTTGTCAAGAGACTGGGCGACTGCAAACCGCATGTCTGAGCGACCCGAAGGCGAGGAACTCGCTCCGACAACCATGCCATCGCACGAGATTGGGTAACTGGGTAACTCCAGCAACGCCTGAGCAGGAGCTAAGACGTCTACTAGTTGCTGATACTCAGCAAGCCAAACACCGTGTAACCCAATACTCTTAGAGTCGGCCTCGAAAGGTCGTCAGACGATGTCTTGTTCTCGATGGACCCCGCAACAGCAACGTTTTCAACAACTACGTTCCAGCCATCGGGAACACGAAGTTCGGTGGCTCCGAAGCCAGTGATCACGTTGAGTGTGGCACCAGAATCGCTCAGAACTGCCTCTCGAAGATCAATGCCAGACGCTCCGTAGAGAGTGGTCGTTTTCCCACTAGCCAGGCAAGTGGCTACCGAACTAAAAGCTGAGTCGGCCAAGATCGAAGTGAGCTCAAACTCATCTGCTGTTGTATCACGGGTGTCTGGGAGGACTCTGGAGGCCAGTTTCGCGGCACCGACCAGCATCAGATTCAGGACAATAATGCGTTTAAGAAGCCTCAAC
>CAXMSI010000244.1:0-1805 GCA_964196085.1 uncultured Acidimicrobiia bacterium
GCTGGTTCATGACGACCCTGAAAACGAAGCCGAGATCGTGAATCAGCGTCTCACCTGGCAAGCAAACAATATGATGGCGAATCTGAAAGCCGCAAAGGTCATCTTGGAAGGTGCATGACGAATCCCTTATCTAAGGGTGTATTGGCCAGCTCGACGAGAACATGGCCGAGTCCTCCCAAAGTGTTTCAAGGGAACGATTTCTTAATGTCGCGGCCCATCTCTGTTGGGGCGAGGTTCCGAGAAGGTCGATCTGTATCGTGTGGCTGACCCTCGGCTATTGCTACCCACTGAACCGCGTTCGGAACGTCACGAGGAGCACTGTTCGCCAATATTGCGGGGGATTGGTGGCCTGGCCGATGCGCTCAAGGAAGCAAGCGAGAAGGTCGTTATCTCGGCTTAATCAGGAGGAGAGTCGCCTCACGGAATGACTTCGTCATTCCTTCTTGACTCGGCCAACCGGCTGAACTGAGCAGCTGCTGACCGCCTCCCCATGTCGAAGGTTCGGCGGGCTTCGTCGGTGGATATTGAGAAGTCCAAGTCGCTCGCCACCGGAACCTGAATGATAGTTGCGGCCTCGATTGACGGTCGGGGAAGGTCGTATCGAGCACGGATGCCCGAGAGCACCACCGCCCTAGCCAGACTGGCTGGCCCGCCGATGTCTTCGTGGGGATGTTCTGAGCCATCGGTGACCAGTCGAAACCCAATGGTTGGCAGGCCGGGTGGAGCGAGACCAATTGGGAAGTTGGCGGCCATGGCTCCATCGGAAATGAGGACTTCCTCACCCGTGTTCAGGTCGGTCAGAGGCACCGGTTTAAAGAGAAATGGCACGGCTGCGGACATGCACACCGCCCTGGCGACAGAAAAGGATCCGGGATCGATGCCATAGCTTTTGAGGTCCTTGGGGAGCGATACTGCGCGGGTGTGGTTGAGGTCAGTGGCTACGACTGTGAGTCTTCCTGGGTCAAGGTCGCCGAAAGTATGGATCCCTCGAGCGGCGAGCAGGTCGCTCCAGACTCGCTGCACCTCCTCTCCCTTGTTGAGGCCGTTGTGCAGCACCATCGCCAGATTCTTGCCAACGAAAGGCAGGCGCGCCCCTGGGACAGGGTCGAGGAGGCTCGGCCAATCGATCCCACAGATCACGTCAGACAGTTCGTCGCCGCTGTACCCAGCGGCCACAAGTGATCCTACGAGAGCTCCAGCTGACGTGCCTACAACACTCTCGAAGGAGTATCCGACGTCGAGCGCTGCTGCGGCGGCGCCTGCAAGCGCTACGCCGCGCACGCCGCCACCCTCGAACACTCCGGTAACTGGTGTCTTTGTCATGGTGGGTGTAACCAGCAACTGAAGCTGATTCTTCCATCCGTATCGAAGACCGGGGCCTAACCATTCCTACTGTTTCCCATTGGTAAGCTGGCTCCAGGGATCGAGGTGCGCATGCGGGCGGTACGAGCTTACAACGGCGAGATAAAAGTGATCGACCTTGCAGTTGCCGGAGGCACGGGTGTCCGCGTGCGGGTGGCATCAGCAGGCATCTGCGGATCGGATCTCCACCTTCTGGGTCCCAATTCCCCTATGACTATTGACGTCACGCTAGGGCACGAGATCGCGGGCTACACCGACGACGGTACTCCTGTGGCTGTCGAACCTCTTGCCCCCTGTGGGGTTTGTGAAATGTGCAAGAGAGGGGAGTACAACCTTTGTACTCCAGCAGAAGGCCTGTTGTTTGGTATCTCCAGGGACGGAGGCATGGCGGACTTCATGTGGGTGCCTGAGCGTTGCATCGTGCCTCTGCCAGTTGGTTTGCT
>CAXMSI010000245.1:0-1641 GCA_964196085.1 uncultured Acidimicrobiia bacterium
ACAGTTCTGGCCAGCGTGAAGTCAATGACGGTGGACGCTGCAATCAGGAAGAGGAACCGCCAATCCCACCATCCGTAGAAGACGTATGAAGCGACCAGCAGGACATGATTGCGATTCCGGGCTGGCACCATCCAATACGTGCCGAGAATTGCGAGGAAAAATATGACGAAAGTATGTGAGTTGAAGGTCACGTCAAGGTCGCGTTAGCCAGCGGCAATGAACTCAGCAAGCGCCAGCGAGAGTTCCCGTCTACCGTCGATGTTGAGATGGTTCAAGTCATAAAAAGACTCGCCTCCGACCAACATGCTGTAGTCGACAAACCTGGCGCCATTTCGCTCAGCGATCTCACGAATCCTTTCTATAACGGCGTCGTGAGCTGTCCTCCCGCCTGGGTGCAGCGCCGTCATTTCATCAGATAACGGAGGTACAAACAGAATCGTACTGAGACCCGCTTGGTTCCAATCGATCAAGGTGTCTTCGAAATACTGGAACAAGGGCTCACACAACTCAATGTCTGCGTAGACCTGTCGATACGTCTCAAGCTGGTCGGCCTTCACAGCGGCATCTTTGCCCTCCAAGGCGGTGGTTGCACCAGCCTCCCAATCCCCATGAAAGTGCTTTGCCGATGCACTGAGGGGCGACGTTTCATATCTCGTCGGGGAGGAAACCTTGCCCAACAGCCGATCTGCCCGTGGCAGCTCCAGCAATTGTGGCCAACCACCAAATGCGGCTTGTTGAAGGCGCAGGGGATCTTCAATACGGAACCCCACACCTGTGAAACATTGCCTGAAGAATGGGTGCGACGAATGTCCCCAGATGATCGTATCGATCGAAGGAGAGAGCTCTCGAGCCTCTCGGGCAAGAACAACGTTTATCGGCGCTACCGCCGAGTCCATAGCAAAGCTGACAAGACTAGTATCAACGTTCTCGTTCATGAGGGGCGGATCCAACCCTCGGCTGATCAGGGAACTGCCGATCACCACTTGGGTCGGAGCCGGTGATTCCTGTAGGTCTTGTCTAAGGCCGTTTACGTGAGCAAAATGACTGGCGCTAAACCAGAGATCGCTGCCTTCCAGCGGACGCAGCCCGGTGAGGACGGAATAGAGCCGATCGTAGGTATTCACGGCGTCTGCGGTCACCAACGTAAGGTCCTCCGCTTCACCATCGAGAGGAACACCTAGGTCGCGTGGAACACTGGTCCCCCCAAGAGCCTGCCCGAACGCTTCAAGCGAACTCAGCGCACCTCGGGTTGCGGTAGTCCAGGCAGCAGCGTCTTGATCGAGGCAGGCCGAGTCGCCCTCCGAGATGAGTGCAAACGCGTTCACAACCTGCTGTTGCGCGTTGTCATCCGGGAGCAGCCGAATAGCAGTGCCCACATCGCGCGGATCGGCCAGACTTGCGACATCTGGCAGTCCGTCGACACAACCAGTTTGCAGGACAAGTCGATCACGGATTCCTGTCGCCAGGATCTTTCCCGCCTCAGACCCACCAAATTCCTCGAGGGTGCCAATGCTCTCTTCAAGCACCGCAACTCCGGTGTCGGCCACCATCTCGCCATCGCATTTGAGGATCTCGACCACAAAGCCGTACTCGTCGGTGATGGTGCTTGCCTCACAGACAGGTGCCTCGCTGGTCGGCGTA
>CAXMSI010000246.1:0-870 GCA_964196085.1 uncultured Acidimicrobiia bacterium
TCGAATGCGCGATAAAGGGCGTACAAGAGGATGCCCTGAAGCGTCGAGATGACCAGCATCTGGACTTTGGGCAATGGCGAAGAATTGCTCATCCGTTACTCCAATCCAGCGCGGAAAGCGCCTTTGTCGGAGAAATACTAATACTAAAAGGTGGCGCACAGGTGGCTGACCTGTGCAACAAGACGGCCTCACTCAATCCTGTGAGAGCTATGCGTAGTGTGGGTATACCGGCTGATACATGTATTCATGTATGTCAGCGAGAATGTCGTCTGGCTCTTCTTTGTCGGTGAGTCCTTCGTCATACGCGATCTTTGCAACGTCTCGAGCAATGAGCGCCGAGACCTGGCGGATTCTGGTCAACGATGGATAAATGCGACCTCGTTCGAGATCCGACTCGGTAACCTGGTTGGCGAGAGAATGCGCCGCTGCAAGAAACATCTCATTTGTAACAGTGCGAGCACGGCTGACAATGACGCCCAGGCCAACGCCAGGAAATATGTAGGCGTTGTTTCCTTGCCCGGGCACAAATGTCTGGTTGTCGATTTTGACCGGATCAAATGGGCTGCCGCTGGCGAAAATGGCACGACCCTCGCTCCAGCTATAAGCTTGTTCCGCCGTGCATTCTGCCTGCGACGTCGGGTTTGAAAGAGCGAAAATGATCGGTCGATCATTGAATTCCGCCATAGCCTCGACGACTTCTTTGGTGAATGTGGACGGTTGCCCCGAAAGACCGAGGATCGCAGTCGGCTTCAGGGCTTTTACGGCCTGCAGGAAGTCGACGATATGGTGATGCGGGTGTGCGTAAGGCAATTTGTGCGAGGCCATATTGTCACGGCCCTGAACCAGTAGTCCCTTGCTGTCGACAAACCA
>CAXMSI010000246.1:880-1366 GCA_964196085.1 uncultured Acidimicrobiia bacterium
CAATACCCAGCTCCGCCAGCGCTGCAACGAAGGAGTCTGCGATGCCGATGCCAGCTTCGCCGGCACCGAGGAATAGAATCTTCTGCTCCTGCAGTCTGCTACCCGTAATACGCATCGCGGCGATGATGCCGGACAAGGCCACCGCGCCGGTTCCCTGGATATCGTCGTTAAAGACGCAGGTCTTGTGGCGATATTGTTCAAGGAACCTGAATGCATTGCTATTACCGAAATCTTCGAACTGGATCAATACGCCCGGGAAGACTTCGTTGGCAGCCTCGATAAATTCCGCGACAAGATCATCGTACTCTTCGCCGCGCTTTCTACGTCGCTCAAGTCCGTTGTACAGGGGATCGCTAAGCAATTTTTCGTTGTTTGTACCGACATCCAGCATTACCGGCATGCAATGCGTCGGATGAATGCCTGAGCACGCCGTGTAAAGAGCCAGCTTGCCAATCGGGATGCCCATTCCTTGTGCACCCAGGTCGC
>CAXMSI010000247.1:0-474 GCA_964196085.1 uncultured Acidimicrobiia bacterium
GTGCACAATTGGGACTACTGCTACAAATCCGGCGTGAGCTCCTACAGACCTTCGGAACGTCTAAAGAAATTCAGTTCATGGGTGGAGGACGGCAAGGTCTGGGTTGATGAGGATGAGATCAGAGCTTGGGCAGTTGACAATCCTCAGCCCTACAATCGGGACGCCTACCAGGGCTTGTACAAGGATATCCACGGTGGGCCGGAAGAGCCACACACCCAGTATATACAGCATCTGGCTGAACACGGCCTGTCCGAGGTCGGTCACCACGGTCGGGTCAACGCCATGGGCGTGCCCAGGGACGAATTGCCCAGGTGGGAACAGATCCAGCTGTTGACAGCACAACTGCACAAGGTCCCCCTGCTGGACGAGGATGTCGTTGGCACAGAGGTCATTATCGGACCTAACGCCAGGAAGCCACTATTGCTTGAGCGTCCGTTGTTCGTCTCAGACATGAGTTATGGCGCCCTGTCTGAG
>CAXMSI010000247.1:484-1248 GCA_964196085.1 uncultured Acidimicrobiia bacterium
CTGTTCCGGTGAGGGCGGTATGTTGCCGGAGGAGCAGGGTGCCAACTCACGCTATTTGTATGAACTGGCGTCAGCCCGTTTCGGCTACTCCATGGACAAGATCCAGAAGTGCCAGGCCTTTCATTTCAAATGTGGCCAGGGTGCCAAGACCGGTACTGGTGGTCACCTGCCAGGTAATAAAGTAAAAGGCAGGATCGCGGAGGTGCGCGGCCTCAAGGAAGGCGAAGCGGCCATTTCGCCGCCGCGTTTCCCCGACTGGGACAATATAGACGAGTATCGGCGCTTTGCAGGTGAAGTGCGCGAGGCGACCGGTGGCATTCCCATTGGCGTGAAGCTTTCCGCCCAACACATTGAACGGGATATCGAGGCAGCACTGCAAATTGGTGTTGACTACATCATCCTTGATGGCCGCGGCGGCGGTACCGGTGCTGCACCGCTCATCTTCCGCGACAATATCTCGGTACCCACCATCCCGGCTCTGGCACGTGCCCGCCGTTATCTGAACAACAAGGGCCGCAACGACGTGTCGCTGGTGATCACCGGCGGACTACGGTTGCCTGCCGATTTTATCAAGGCTCTGGCATTGGGTGCAGACGCCATCGCAGTGTCTAACTCGGCGATACAGGCAATCGGTTGCCTGGGTATGCGGGCCTGTCATACCAACAACTGCCCGGTAGGTATCGCCACCCAGAAGCCCCATCTGCGCAAGCGCCTGAAGTTGGAAAAGGGTGCAGCGCAACTTAACAACTTCTTTCGTGCCTCTA
>CAXMSI010000248.1:0-1222 GCA_964196085.1 uncultured Acidimicrobiia bacterium
CCCGAGGCTCTGTACGTATTTTAACATGATCACTTCTATAAACGCTTTAGTTGTCTTACATACATCAATCAGAATGCATCTCAATCGTGTTGTGACATTTTTATCGGGGCTTGTACAGCAAAAACACTTCTCACAGCTGAAAGTTACTTGCTATATTCTATAGACAAAGCTTTGTACATTCGCGAAAAAAAACCAGACGTTTGTTATAACGGTGCCTGTTATACAAACATCCCGATTGGTGAAGCGGTGATGGTCGCTGTTTGTTACTCGTAAGTATATTTTGAAAATTAAACTTGCGAATATTTCGCTTATTACTATTATACGTAATAATTAACTAATGTTTACAATTTTGTATTGTTGCAGGCACGGTAGTGTGGTGTTACGAATTCGGCGACGCTGCCATGTAAAAGGTGTCAAACATACACATGGGATAGTTATTCCACACCAGCTAGTTTCGACATTCTTTGGGCGGCTCACAAACGCTGTCCTAAACATCGAACAACACCTACAAGAAAAACAACAACAACAACAACAACAACAACAACAACAACAACAACAGCACCAACAACAACAACCAACAACAGACAACGTGACTGATATGCATACTGACCCGCTGAACAGTACGCACGAACAACAACAACCAACAACAGACAACACGACTGATATGCATACTGACCCGCTGAACAGTGCCCGAATCCGACGTCAATCAACTCGTCGTAGGTATCCACACGTGCGGTTGCCTTACTCGAATCTGCGTCGATCAACTCGTCATAAACCTCAACCCATCTGAACAGTGCGTGAATCCCGTCGATCAACTCGTCATAGGTATCAACGCGTGCGGTTAGCTTACTCCAACCCGCGTCGATCAACTCGTCATAGACCTCACCCACGAAGTTAGCTTAAACTTCGAGGATGGTTCATATCAAAGACAATACCTCAAAAAATAAACCAACACATTCGCTATCGGACAAAAATTGTATATATTATATATATTTGTTGCGGACTTTTAAACATATATTAAAAGTCTTAATATATTAGTTAAACATGACGTACGTAATATTTAATTTATATTGTTTAGCTAATTTATACCCTGAGTACTCGTAAAGTTTATATATGATAAAGTGATCTGCTTCATACAAGTATTCGTTTAAATGTATATAAATAAACTAAACTTGAAACGGTGTTTGTTTTTTTGGTATTCTATATTATATGCTAGTCATAG
>CAXMSI010000249.1:0-1140 GCA_964196085.1 uncultured Acidimicrobiia bacterium
CAGCCACGGAACCGAGGAAGAACCGTATAACGGGTTGATCCAGAAATACGCCAAGCAAGGCCTGACCAAGACGGGTCACCACGGCGCGGTTGAATCAATGGGCGTGCCGCGAAATCAGCTGCCCGATTGGGATGATATCCAGATATTAACCGCACAGCTCGCCATACCGCCGTTATTGGATGACGATGCGGTCGGCACCGAAGTGATCATCGGGCCAAACGCTAAAAAACCGCTTAGGTTGAAAATCCCGCTTTTCGTGTCGGACATGAGCTTTGGTGCCCTATCCGAACCCGCCAAAGTGGCACTGGCCGTTGGCGCGGAATTGGCTGGCACCGGCATTTGCTCGGGCGAAGGCGGAATGCTGCCCGAGGAGCAAGAGGCCAACAGCCGGTATTTTTACGAGCTGGCCTCCGCCCGTTTTGGGTTCTCTTGGGATAAACTGGAGAAGGTGCAAGCTTTCCATTTCAAAGGTGGTCAGGGTGCCAAGACCGGCACTGGCGGGCACCTTCCGGGTAGCAAGGTTAAAGGTCGGATCGCGGAGGTACGTGAATTAGAACCGGGCACCAGCGCGATTTCGCCCCCACGGTTTCCCGAATGGACCGATGTTAGCCAGATAAAGGAATTTGCCGATGAAGTGCGCGCGCGCACAGGCGGTATCCCGATCGGGTATAAACTTTCAGCCCAGCATATCGAAAACGACATCGACGCGGCCTTGGCGGTTGGGGTGGATTACATCATCCTTGATGGGCGTGGCGGCGGCACGGGGGCGGCTCCGATCATTTTCCGCGATAACATCTCGGTGCCAACCATTCCCGCACTGGCGCGGGCACGGGCGCATTTGGATCGGTTGGGGCGGGATGACATCTCGTTGGTGATAACGGGTGGCTTGCGTAAACCGGCCGATTTCATCAAGGCGATGGCTATGGGTGCGGATGCGATTGCGGTGTCAAACTCGGCGATGCAGGCCATTGGCTGCCTTGCGATGCGGGCTTGTCACACGAACAATTGTCCGGTGGGAATTGCCACCCAAAAACCGGGGCTGGTACGGCGCCTACAGGTCGACAAGTCAGCGCAACAACTGGCGAATTTCTTTAACGCCAGTGTTGAACTTATGCAGGTGATGGCGCGCGCTTGTGGCCA
>CAXMSI010000250.1:0-1030 GCA_964196085.1 uncultured Acidimicrobiia bacterium
AACTGTAAAATGTTAAAAACATTAAAATCTTTAAAAACACTTTTAAACTTTTTTATTTATAAACATTTGACACAAAAACTCATATCTTTGTGGACTCAGTTTGTTGAGCTCCCTCGTCTGATGACAAAAGTTAACAGAGTGTTCAGGTGTGATATGTTTATGAAATAATATGGTATCCTGTGTTCCGTGAAACAAAACTTGCTTGTATTGTGTATTGCTTTTCTCATTTTTATTTCGATTTTTATTTTATATTACATCATGTAAATTGAACGTGTAATATGTACTCTGTCGAAAAAAATAAAAAGTAAAATGGTCAAATATATCTTTGTTATTTTTTCTTTGTGTATGTGTGTGATGTTTTACAATCTGCTGAACGTATGAAACTAGTTGAACCATTTAAAAAATGGTGGTGGATGATTGAAATGATACCCATGCATGGTGGTGGTGGTGGTGGTGGTGGTGGTGGTGGTGGTGGTGGTGAAGTGTATGATTGAAATGATACTACTCTATATACATGCTATATAACATTACACCATTTGTAAACTCGTTCATTCAGTAAGTGACTACAGGAGCATCAACATCATGAAATCTCAATGCAGTATATGTTCTAAAGTATTTTCAAGATGGGACGCTATGCTGAGGCATAAAAGGTGTGTACATGGTCTCACGAAATCATTGCCACAGTTTGATGGATACAGAGATGTGACACAAGGAAGTGTCACATCTCCCAAACAGACTGGAAACCTTGGAGAGATAACACATGAATGTTTAAATACATCACAAGAAGTTGATGAACAGAATACATCACATGTGAATGCCAAACAACAAGATTTCATGTTACAACATCCGTTTACAATGATGGCCAGTGGTCCGACATCGTGTGGGAAAACTACATTTGTAAAGAATATTCTGCTCAAAAAGAAAATCGAACTGTGGCCAGAAAGAATTGTATGGTTGTACAAACACTGGCAGCCTGCTTATGACATCATCAAGTCTGCTTTGAATGTTGAGTTTATACAAGGACTACCTC
>CAXMSI010000251.1:0-674 GCA_964196085.1 uncultured Acidimicrobiia bacterium
GCAACGCGGGAGCAACTCAGAATGCAGACTCCTCCGGGTGCCGAATCGACGCAAAGTCGATTCGGGACCACCGGGTGCACTCGAATCGACTCTCCGTCGATTCAGAACCACCAGCGCTGGATCGGCACGTATCGAGCGCAATCACTGACGAATCCATCGAGTGTGCTTTGGTGATACTGGCGTGGGCGAGGTCCGGCATCGAGCCGGCAGCCCGGTGGCGTTGTAGCCGACGCTGACTCAACCGGGAACGGCGATACGAAGCAGCACGGTGTTGTCGACCTCGAGGTCGGAACCCCAGATCAGTTCGGCCATGACGTCCCAGCTGATCTCGTCGTAGCCGTCTTTGGGGTCAACATCAGCTGCCGTCCACTCGGTGGCGGCGCCCCACGCGCTGTCGTCGAAGCCGGCCGCCGTCCAGCCATCTGGGCTGTCGATGATCTCGAACTCGCACGTGGTGTCGGGGTCGGCATCCTTCTCGCACTCGGTGTTGAGCGGGGCCCGGTGCACCACCAAGGTCGACCAGGCGCCACTGGTCACGGCCACCACCCGACCGGTCGCATCGTCGGTGACCTGAAGGATCAGGCCACCATCGCCCATCTGCTGATTGCCGGCACCGATGTACTCGATGCCCGAATCGGTCTCCTTGAAATCCTTGGCCTCGACTGCGATCGTGA
>CAXMSI010000251.1:709-1018 GCA_964196085.1 uncultured Acidimicrobiia bacterium
TGGGGATCGGCACCGAGTCTTCGCCGACCAGTTCGCCGTTTGCATATAGCGCGAACCAGTTGTCGGCCCACACCTCGGCCGTGAAGGTCGATGCCTCGCCGCTCGGCGTGTCGTCAGCAACGGTGCCGGTATCCGCGGTCTCGCCGTCGGTCGCGGCTGCTGGCTCCGTGTCGGGTTCGTCTGCTGCCTCAGCGTCGTCCGTGGGGTCCAGGTCGGCGTCAACCGGGGCGTCGGCTCGAGCCGCGCTCGTCGCCGTGGTCGCGATATCACCATCGTCGCCCGATCCGCAGGCTGCGGTCGCCACAGCGA
>CAXMSI010000252.1:0-317 GCA_964196085.1 uncultured Acidimicrobiia bacterium
TTCGATCTGTTCCTGGGTCTGCGTGTTTGCAACCAGTTCAAGGCGATGGCCATTGGGGTCGAAGAAGTAAATGGATTGAAAGATGCCGTGATTCGTCGGTCCTATGACATCGAGACCCTCGGCCTCAATGTGCTGCTTGGACGCGAGCAATGCGTCGTAGTCTTCGACCTCAAACGCGATGTGTTGCACCCACTCGGGCGTGTTGTGGTCGCGGTCCATGTCCGGTCGGGTTGGCAACTCGAAGAATGCCAGTACGTTGCCCATACCTGCATCGAGGAACACGTGCATGTAGGGGTCGGGTTCTTTGGTCGACGGGA
>CAXMSI010000252.1:327-1001 GCA_964196085.1 uncultured Acidimicrobiia bacterium
TTGCGTCCTTGCAGCGGTAGGCCACGTGGTGAATTCGTTTCAGATTCATGTATCGCTCCTGTCAGGCGTTTGCATCAACGATGCCGCGCGCAACCTGATCGCGTTCGATGGATTCGAAAAGCGCCTTAAAGTTGCCTTCGCCAAAGCCGTCGTCTTTTTTTCGTTGAATGAACTCAAAGAACGTCGGTCCAACCATATTCGCCGAAAAAATCTGCAGCAACAAGCGTGGCTCATCGCCGTCCGTCGTGCCGTCCAGCAGGATGCCTCGGGGTTGCAGTTCATCAATCGGCTCACCGTGGCCCGGCAGGCGCTCTTCGAGCATTTCATAATAGGCTGTTGGCGGCGCGGTCATGAACTCGATTCCCTGCTTTTGCAGGCGATCCCAGCACTCGAGCAGGTTGTCGCAGCTAAACGCGATGTGTTGAATACCTTCGCCATTGAAGTCCATCAGATACTCTTCGATCTGGCCGGTGCCCTTCGAGGCTTCCTCGTTCAGCGGAATTCGAATTTTGCCGTCTGGCGCAGTCATTGCTTTCGATAGCAGGCCTGTGTGCTTGCCTTTGATATCGAAGTAACGAATCTCTCTGAAGTTGAAGAGCTTCTCGTAATAGTCGGCCCAATACTGCATGCGCCCGCGGTAGACGTTGTGGGTCAGGTGATCAATGACATCGAAG
>CAXMSI010000253.1:0-997 GCA_964196085.1 uncultured Acidimicrobiia bacterium
CACTGGCCATCATTGTAAACGGATGTTGTAACATGAAATCTTGTTGTTTGGTATTCACATGTTTCGTATTCTGTTCATCAACATCTGTAGATGTATTTAAACATTCATGTGATGCCTCTCTATGTTGGACAATCTGTTTGGGAGATGTCACGCTTCCTTGTTTCACATCTGTGTATCCATCAAACTGTGGCGATGGTTTTGTGAGACCATGTACACACCTTTTATGTCGCAGCATAGCGTCCCATCTTGAAAAAATCTTTGAACATATGCTGCATTGTGGGTTCATGATGCTGATGCTCCTGTAGTCACTTACTGAATGAACGAGTTTACAAATGGTGTAATGTTATATAGCATGTATATAGAGTAGTATGATTGAAATGATACCCATGCATGATGGTGGTGGTGGTGGTGGTGGTGGTGGTGGTGGTGGTGGACTAGTGTATGATTGAAATGATATCCATGCATGTTGGTGGTGGTGGTGGTGGTGGTGGTGGTGGTGGTGGTGGTGGTGGTGGTGGTTTACATTATACATATTAGTGAAACATATAAGTTGGATAGGAATGGCAGTATTATTATCTACTCAATGAGTGACTCAATAAGTCACTCATCTTCTCAATGCATCAATACATTGTATTTTTTTTTTTTTGAGATAATGTCATACAACCCGTGTCATAATAGTCTCCCATACGCCTGCTACACTTTCGTAACTCCCAGGCCGTCCGATATCATAGTAAACTTCTTCCAGGTACTTCTGTATGTTCTGTGGGCTTTGCTTTTCTCTCATTGTGTGGTGATGGACTCGGTAGAATATACCCTAGACAGCTACTCAGTAATGCAGACCAAAGGTTACTGTCGCCGCTACCGATAGCTAGATTGATGATCGAAGCAATGATGACTGTATACACAGCGATTATTTGACATATGTATACAACCTCATCTTTTGGTACACGTGTTTCGCAACAGGTCCATGCCTTACGTCGTGACTCCATGAAGCTCA
>CAXMSI010000254.1:0-982 GCA_964196085.1 uncultured Acidimicrobiia bacterium
GCCGAAAACCTAAGGTTTCCTGAGGAAGGTTAATCCGCTCAGGGTTAGTCGGTCCCTAAGGCGAGGCCGAAAGGCGTAGTCGATGGAAAACAGGTTAATATTCCCGTACCATTATTTATTGATATCGAGGGACGGAGAAGGTTAAGCTGGCCGGATATTGGTATTCCGGTTTAAGCGTTTAGGTGTGTACGGCGAAAACGTACTATTGAACTGAGACGTGAGTACGAGACGCTACGGCGTCGAAGCAGTGTATATCATACTTCCAAGAAAAGCTTGCACTGTCATAAATAAATAATGCCTGTACCATAACCGACACAGGTGGGTAGGTAGAGTATACTAAGGGGCGCGAGATAACTCTCTCTAAGGAACTCGGCAAAATAACTCCGTAACTTCGGGAGAAGGAGTGCCTTATTTATAAGGCTGCAATAACAAGATCCAAGCAACTGTTTATCAAAAACACAGGTCTCCGCTAAGTCGTAAGACGATGTATGGGGGCTGACGCCTGCCCAGTGCCAGAAGGTTAAAGAAGTTGGTTAGCATTAGCGAAGCTGATAACTGAAGCCCTGGTGAACGGCGGCCGTAACTATAACGGTCCTAAGGTAGCGAAATTCCTTGTCGGGTAAGTTCCGACCCGCACGAAAGGCGTAATGATTTGGATACTGTCTCGGAGAGGGGCTCGGTGAAATAGACTTGTCTGTGAAGATGCGGACTACCTGCACCTGGACAGAAAGACCCTATGAAGCTTTACTGTAACCTGAAATTGAAATTGGACTTTAGTCGCGCAGCATAGGTGGGAGGCTTTGATGATACTCTTGCGGGAGTATCGGAGCTATCAGTGAGATACCACTCTTCTAATGTTAGATTTCTAACTTTGAATCATTATCTGGTCAAAGAACAGTTTCAGGCGGGCAGTTTGACTGGGGCGGTCGCCTCCTAAATGGTAACGGAGGCGTACAAAGGTTTCCTCTGAACGGGTAGAAAT
>CAXMSI010000255.1:0-616 GCA_964196085.1 uncultured Acidimicrobiia bacterium
GTTTCTGCCAATATCGAAGGTTTCGAACTGGTATTGAACAGCCCCGTAGTGTTAATCGGTATCTTCATCGGTGGCGTCATCCCCTTCGTCATCGCTGCCATCACCATGACCGCAGTTGGCGATGCCGCCTTCGAGATGATCAAGGAAATCCGTCGTCAGTTTCGTGAAATCGACGGTTTGCTGGAAGGTACGGCCGAACCCGATACAGCGCAATGCGTCGACATCGCAACCACTGCAGCATTGAAGAAAATGATCCTGCCGGGCGTGATCGCGGTCAGCGCACCACCGCTGGTTGGATTTATCATCGGGCCGGAAGCGCTTGGCGGTATGCTGGCAGGCGCTCTGCTGAGCTGCGTACTGATGGCACTGATGATGTCAAATGCCGGTGGTGCATGGGACAACGCCAAGAAGTACATCGAAAAAGGTAATCTCGGTGGCAAAGGCACGCCGACGCATGCAGCGGCTGTCGTCGGCGATACCGTAGGTGATCCCTTCAAGGATACTTCAGGTCCGTCAATGAACATCCTGATCAATGTTATGGCCATCGTCAGTCTGGTCATCGCTCCGCTGCTCGGTTAGGGAACCTCTGGTTAAGCAAACCCCTGTGCAGGCAGCC
>CAXMSI010000255.1:626-982 GCA_964196085.1 uncultured Acidimicrobiia bacterium
GGGATTTTCCGAAGGCGTGGAATAACCCTGTGTATTTCCAACTGAGGAAAATGTCTTGTGGATTCAAAGATCAAGCGAGGTTTTGCCCCCTGGTGGGAAATGCGGGCTAACCATGTCTCTGTAATCAGGCCGGTTTTGCGGTATTCTTCCGCGATCCTGGTAACTCTTTTCAATATCGTGCCATTTCCCCAGTTCATTTCGCTATACATCGGTGATCGTCACCCAGGAAGCCTCAATACAGATAAGGCTGAGATCCGCTTCAATCTAACCCTGTCCAGGGACTATCGAATTCATGAATACTAAAAATGCTTTTTATGCACAGTCAGGTGGTGTTACCTCGGTTATCAATGCCAGCG
>CAXMSI010000256.1:0-301 GCA_964196085.1 uncultured Acidimicrobiia bacterium
GTTGAGCGATGATCTTTTCCACACAGAATCACCGGATCACTATAACCGACTTTCGTCCCTGCTTGATTTGTCAATCTTACAGTCAGGCAAGCAATATACTATTATGCTCTACAATTAAAATGTTTTAATTTGAACTTACCTTTGTACGCCTCCGTTACTCTTTAGGAGGCGACCGCCCCAGTCAAACTACCCATTATGCAATGTCTTAAAAAATAAGTAATAAAAAATTTTAAGAGTGGTATTTCACTGACATTTTAGCTTTTTACTAACGTAAACGCGTTATTACAATTTCCCATTTATA
>CAXMSI010000256.1:311-927 GCA_964196085.1 uncultured Acidimicrobiia bacterium
GCAGGTACTCCGCATCTTCACGGAGAATTCAATTTCACTGAGGTTGTGTTGGAGACAGTAGGACAGTCGTTACGCCATTCATGCAGGACACCAATTAAATGCCAAGGAATTTCGCTACCTTAGGACCGTCAGAGTTACAGCCGCCGTTTACTGGGATTTCTAGTTAAAGCCTAAACTTCTTCTATTATACTTGCAGCACCGGGCAGGCGTCAGTCTCTATACATCATATTACAACTTTGCAGAGACCTGTGGTTTTATTAACCAGTCGCTGTCCTTGATTTTGTGACAGCTTTTATAGGTTGCCCTACAAAAGCCACTCCTTCTCGCGAACTTACGGAGGCATTTTGCCGAGTTCCTTCAATGCAGTTCTCTCAAGCGCCTTAATTTACTAAATTTGTTCACCTGTGTCGGTTTTCAGTACGGTTTTTAAAAACGCAAGCTATTTCTTGAAAACAATCAAAAACTTTTATTTAAACCAAAAAATAAAAATAATTTTCATATTTTGTCACTTACGTTAAAATGTAAAATTTTTTTGTCTACCCATCAAAAGAAACTTTCGTTATATTCTTAGGGACCGATTTACCCGAGACGGATTAGCCTTCTCTCGGAAACCTTG
>CAXMSI010000257.1:0-925 GCA_964196085.1 uncultured Acidimicrobiia bacterium
GATACTGATTCAGCGTGTTGGCAACATGGCGTTGCTGTATCGCGAAAATCCCGAAAAGAAGAAGATCATCATCCCGAACCGCTAGCCCCGGTCAGATGTACTTAACCTCGAGTATCTCGAAGTTCTTTTCGCCTCCCGGCGCCTGAAACGAAACCCCGTCCCCTTCACTCTTGCCGATTAACGCGCGAGCGATTGGTGACGAGTAGGAAATCAGGTTGTTCTTTATGCTCGCCTCGTCTTCACCGACGATCCTGTACTCGAGTTCCTGTTCCGTGTCCTCGTCGAGCAATTTCACGGTCGAACCGAATACGACTTTTCCCTTGGCGTCGATGGCGGTGACATCAATCACCTGCAGATGCGACAACTTGCCCTCGAAGTCCTTGATGCGCGCTTCAATAAAACCCTGCTGTTCCTTGGCAGCGTGATACTCGGCATTCTCTTTGAGATCACCATGCGCGCGCGCCTCGGCGATTGCTTCAATGACCTGCGGGCGATCGACGGATTTGAGTCGCTTTAGTTCTTCCCGCATCAGCTCGTGGCCGTGCACGGTCATCGGGACCTTACTCATGCGGCAACTTCCTTATGCAGATCTTGAAGTCGGTTCACGTCACTGTCGTCCAAATGTTCAATCGCCTTACACGTCGCGATCGCCGCTGGCAGCGTCGTGTAGTAAGTGACGCCCCTGCGCACAGCTTCCGCGCGAATCGAGGTCGACTCCTGAATGGCCTGTTTGCCTTCTGTCGTATTAACGATGAGATCGATTTCACCGTTCTTGATCATATCGACGATATGCGGCCGGCCCTCGCGGACCTTGTTGGCCCGACGACATGATACCCCAGCCGCGGCGAGGTGTTGCGCGGAACCATGTGTCGCTACGATGTCAAAGCCCTGCTCCACAAGGATTTTCGCCAGTTCCACAGCCCCA
>CAXMSI010000258.1:0-925 GCA_964196085.1 uncultured Acidimicrobiia bacterium
TTAGCAAGAATTGATTTAGAAGCATTATCATACGAATTACGTCATAAAGCAAATACTGAAACGTCTAAACAACGTAAAACAGAAGCTTTAAAACGTTTACAAGTTGTAGAGTCTTTAAAGGAATCTAATAATAACCGTGAAAATCGTCCAGAATGGATGATTATAAAGGTTGTGCCAATCATTCCACCAGAATTACGTCCTTTAGTGCCGTTAGATGGTGGTCGATTTGCAACGTCAGATTTAAATGATTTATATCGTCGTGTAATTATTCGTAACAACCGTCTTAAAAGATTGGTTGAAATAAAAGCACCAGAAGCAAGAATCAGTAGATTCATTATTTGATAACACACGTAAATCATCTGCTGTAAAAACGGATTCTAACAGACCATTAAAATCATTATCAGATTCACTTAAAGGTAAGCAAGGACGTTTCCGTCAAAACTTACTAGGTAAGCGTGTTGATTATTCAGCTCGTTCGGTAATTGTTGTTGGTCCAGAATTAAGGTTATTCGAATGTGGTATTCCAAAAAATATGGCAGCCGAATTATACAAACCTTTCGTAATTAGAAAATTAATTGAAAGAGGTATTGTAAAAACAGTAAAATCTGCAAAGAAAATAATAGATAAAAGAGAGCCTGTAGTTTGGGATATCTTGGAAAATGTTCTTAAAGGACATCCAGTATTACTAAACCGTGCACCTACATTACACCGTTTGGGTATACAAGCATTCCAACCAAAATTAATTGAAGGGAAAGCAATTCAATTGCACCCATTAGTATGTACGGCATTTAATGCGGATTTTGATGGTGACCAGATGGCGGTTCACTTACCATTAGGACCAGAAGCTATTTTAGAATGTCAATTATTAATGTTGGCGTCTCATAATATCTTAAATCCAGCAAATGGAGCACCGGTAACGGTACCT
>CAXMSI010000259.1:0-917 GCA_964196085.1 uncultured Acidimicrobiia bacterium
GACACAGGAGGGTAGGTCAGCCAACTGCTGGAATAGTTGGTTTAAGCGTGTAGGCGGGGAGTTTAGGCAAATCCGGACTCCCACTAGAAACGCCGAGGCGTTATGACGAAGCTCATTAGAGCTGAAGTGATTGATCCCACACTGTCAAGAAAAGCCTCTAGGGAGTTTACTAGGTGATCGTACCGAAAACCGACACAGGTGGGCGAGGCGAGAAGCCTCAGGCGCTCGAGTGAATCTTGGTTAAGGAACTCGGCAAAATGTCCCCGTAACTTCGGGAGAAGGGGAGCCCGTGGTAGGTGAAGCTGCTAGCCAGCGGAGCTGAAGCGGGCCGCAGAGAATCGGCCCAAGCGACTGTTTAGTAAAAACACAGGTGTCTGCAAAGTCGTGAAGACGACGTATAGGCACTGACGCCTGCCCGGTGCCGGAAGGTTAAAGGGAGGGGTTAGCCGTAAGGCGAAGCTTTGAACTCAAGCCCCAGTAAACGGCGGCGGTAACTATAACCGTTAGACAGACATCTGAATGGCGGTTACAAAACCTGGCTATATGCTGGAACATCCGAGTATCCAACGGTACTAATCCATGTCAGACGGACGTGATATCCCTATGACATGGAAAGTGAAAATCCGATTGGTGCGGACAATCAGCAGGAAACCAAAGTCACACGCAACAGCTCGATTCGAGCTGGATCATCGGCCTCCGGGTCAATGAAGCGACCGAACGACAGCTCACTGTCTCCAGGTCGTACGTCCAGCGAAGGAGAAGGCGAAGATGTTCGAACATCGGAACCCCGTAGGGGTGAAGGCGTTCTATCACGAGGACGGGAGACCGTTCATGATGAGCATCGGATGTATGTGGACGATGACGAAATCCAACACCTCGCTGATCGACAGATCGGCGTAAACGTGGACTTCTTTGTT
>CAXMSI010000260.1:0-500 GCA_964196085.1 uncultured Acidimicrobiia bacterium
GGAGACGAATCTGGATAGAAAGGTGTCAGGGGTTACTATTTATCCTACTGCATTGTTTTGACATACTCAGATTAACCGAAATGCAGAATTACTGCTGACCCTGACATTTAAGAATCTCTGAGTACGTCTTCTGCGGGTGCCGTTTAACGGACCCAAGGCGGTAGTGGCACATTGAAAAGTTGCAGCAGGTTATTTCCCTATTGTGACGCAGAACGGCCCCGGGGCGTTTTCTTGTGCAAAAGAGTATATAAGGAGTATATGTCCGATTCTAGATATGAAAACAGGCACTCACTAGTTAACGTAAGTGCCTGTTCTCATTGTGGAGCCGTTGATCCGATTCGAACGGACGGCCTGCTCATTACGAGTGAGCTGCTCTACCAGCTGAGCTACAACGGCAAACTTTGTTAAGGCACCGATGTTTAGCACAAACTCAGTTGTCTTTCAATTAAATTTCACGCCCTCGGTTATGTCTCACTTGCTTGATCTTACAGTGCTTTAGG
>CAXMSI010000260.1:510-891 GCA_964196085.1 uncultured Acidimicrobiia bacterium
AAGTGAGGCCAGTCTCAATATCATCCCAGAGATCATCAACATCTTCAAGTCCGACAGAAATGCGTAAAAGTTTTTTGGATATCCCTTGCTGCTGCTTGTCCTTTGCAGGGATGGCGGCGTGGGACATCGACCAGCAGTGGGTGAGTATGGTTTCAACACCGCCCAGACTCGGTGCGATAATCGGTAGTTTGATATTCTCAAGAAGCTTTTTGACCTGGCCTTCATCTTTGAGTTCAAAAGAAAGAATCGCTCCGGCTCCTGTCGCCTGGGAAAAGTGCAAGTCTCGACCAGGGAAATTTGTGAGTCCCGGGAACCAGACGCGAGCAACTGAAGGATGGCCCATGAGCCTTTCTGCAAGCTCGTGTGCGCTCTTTTGAGCCG
>CAXMSI010000261.1:0-339 GCA_964196085.1 uncultured Acidimicrobiia bacterium
TGAAATCGAGCGAATGGGTGACGATGTTGCCGGCATCGCTGTCCACATCGGGGCGCGGATTGCAGGTCTGGCAGGGCCAAATGAAGTACTGGTGTCTCGAACCGTCAAAGACCTCGTTGCCGGGTCCGGCATCGAATTCGTGGACCGCGGCGAACACTCACTCAAGGGTGTGCAAGACAAATGGCAGATCTATGCGGTTACCTGATTGTCGCTAGCCCACCCTCGACAAACCATCGGAGGGAAGGCACCATCACACAAACTCGCCGAAGTGTTGCAGTGACCCCATGAGGTCGCAGCACATAGAGAGCGGGCTTTGCAGTCGGTGACTGCAACCCAAAC
>CAXMSI010000261.1:349-867 GCA_964196085.1 uncultured Acidimicrobiia bacterium
CTCGTGGCACCGGGTGGGACGAAGGCTGTCTGACTACGGATCAGAGCGTTGGGGATTCGAGTTCCTCCGGGCGTGCCACCGAAACCCCTGCGTGAGCAGGGGTTTCGTAGTGAGACGGACTCGTGGACCTTCTGACATTTGGAGCCATTCGCCCACGCACATGATCTCGAGGCTGGCTCCCATCGGCGGTCGCCGAAACGATAGAGGATCCGCTCTGGACCGCGAAGCCGAGGCCTGGTTGCTCGCAATCGGGTGATTTGTATGACCAGCGGTGAAAAGCCTCGCACCGCGGTGAGTTATGGACCGGGCTACGCGTCGGCCACACACTTCACGAGGTTGTCGATTCGGATGACATCCCCTTGGGGACCGCGTCCGTTCGGATAGTCGGCGGCGTCGCCGGCCTTGGGATCGGAACGCTGGGCGCCGGGGCCGTGGACGTCGAGCAGCATGTATTCGCTGTTTTGGGGATTCTGCATCCAGCCGAGGGCCTCCCCGAAGGTGACGTAGACCGCGTTGGA
>CAXMSI010000262.1:0-847 GCA_964196085.1 uncultured Acidimicrobiia bacterium
CAGTTTGCATATGAGGAATACCGGGTTCTTGACACCGTAATCATGGGCTACAAGAGGCTGTGGGAAGTGTCGCAAGAGCGGGATCGCCTGTATTCGCTACCCGAGATGAGCGACGAAGAAGGCATGCTGGTCGCCGACCTCGAAGTCGAGTTCGCCGAGCTGGATGGCTACTCCGCCGAGTCCCGCGCCGGTGAATTGCTGGAAAATATCGGCATTCCGGTTGAGCAGCACTACGGACCCATGAGCGCCGTAGCACCTGGCTGGAAGCTCCGCGTCCTGCTGGCACAAGCGCTTTTCTCTGATCCGGATGTACTGCTCCTCGACGAGCCGACCAACAACCTCGACATCAACACCATTCGCTGGCTGGAAGGCTTTCTGGATGCCAGTAAATCAACAATGGTCATCATTTCGCATGATCGTCACTTCCTGAACAGTGTGTGCACACACATGGCGGATCTGGACTACGGCAAGCTGCAACTCTTCCCGGGCTACTACGACGAGTACATGACCGCGGCTACGCAAGCACGCGATCGCATGTATGCGGACAATGCCAAGAAGAAAGTGAAGATGGCTGAACTGCAGGCGTTTGTAAGCCGATTCTCCGCCAACGCGTCCAAGGCGCGCCAGGCAACATCGCGCGCCAGACAACTCGAGAAGATTGAGTTGGAGGACATCAAACCATCAAGCCGAGTTAGCCCATTTATTCGATTCGAGCAGGAAAAACCTCTTCGTCGTATTGCGGTAGAAGCTACCGGCATCAGCAAGGGATTTGACGATGGCCCCCTGTTTGAAAATCTCGACCTGACGATTGAGGCTGGAACACGCCTTGCGATACTCGGACAAAACG
>CAXMSI010000263.1:0-277 GCA_964196085.1 uncultured Acidimicrobiia bacterium
GCCATTGCCTTGGCAAAATCTGCCGGGTGTCTTAGTCCACCGGTAATAATCAGTGTGATATCCGATGCAGAATTGGCATCCAGATGACGTCGCGCCCGGGCCAGGGCCGGCATGGTTGGAACGGAGATATTGTCTCTGAAAATTAGCGGTGCGGCGCCGGTGCCACCTCCACGACCGTCCAGGATGATGTAATCGACACCGACCTCCAGCGCCGCATCGATGTCCTTTTCAATATGCTGGGCAGATAACTTGAAACCCACAGGTATGCCACCGGATT
>CAXMSI010000263.1:384-821 GCA_964196085.1 uncultured Acidimicrobiia bacterium
GTGAAATTGCAGTCTGCCCCTCGGGTAGCTCACGCACCTGGGCAATCTTACCCTTCACCTTATTGCCGGGCAGATGACCACCGGTGCCGGTCTTGGCGCCCTGGCCGCCTTTAAAATGAAAAGCCTGGGTCTTTAATACCTTGTCCCAGGAAAACCCGAAACGGGCTGAGGCCAGCTCATAGAAGTAGCGACTGTTGGCGGCCTGTTCTTCCGGCAGCATGCCACCCTCACCCGAGCAGATTCCGGTACCAGCGAGTTCTGCGCCTTTTGAAAGAGCCACCTTGGCCTCTTCGGAAAGAGCACCAAAACTCATGTCAGAAACAAACAGGGGGATATCCAGTTTAAGCGGTTTCCTGGCATTCGGCCCAATCACAAGATCCGTGCCGACAGGTTCTTCATCGAGCAGCGGCAAGCTGGCCAACTGGCCCATCACGAAT
>CAXMSI010000264.1:0-803 GCA_964196085.1 uncultured Acidimicrobiia bacterium
AAAAAAGGATAACTCATCCCCTTAACCTTCCAGCACCGGGCAGGTGTCAGTCCCTATACATCGTCTTACGACTTCGCAGAGACCTGTGTTTTTAATAAACAGTCGCTTGGGCCTGGTTTCTGCAACCCCATCGGGCTTCGGACGCGAAGTCCTACACCCTACCGGGGCGATCCTTCTCCCGAAGTTACGGATCCATTTTGCCGAATTCCTTAACCAGAGTTTTCTCGCTCGCCTTAGTATTCTCTACTTGTCCACCTGTGTCGGTTTGGGGTACGGGTACCCAAGAATCTCGCTAGAAGCTTTTCTTGACGGCATGGGGTGGGTGGCTTCGCCTTAAGGCGGCTCGGCATCGCGCCTCGGTCTTTATGAGATCCGGATTTACCTGGACCTCGACCTACGTGCTTACCCCGGGTCAACCATCGCCCGGGTCCACTTGCCCTTCCGTGTCACTCCATTGCTTGCCTAATACCAGCTGGGTCGGTAGGCCCCGAAGGGCTTTCCTTAGCAAACCGGGTTCGGCATTGACGCGTCTTCGGTAGTACAGGAATATCAACCTGTTATCCATCGATTACGCCTTTCGGCCTCACCTTAGGTCCCGACTAACCCTGGGCGGACGAGCCTTCCCCAGGAACCCTTGGACATTCGGCGGAAGAGATTCTCACTCTTCATTCGCTACTCATGCCTACATTCTCACTCGAGTGCCCTCCACGACTGGCTTCCGCCGCCGCTTCAGTGGACACTCGACGCTCCTCTACCATTCGCATCCCCTGGACCACGAGGGCCTGGGTTAATGATGCGAATCC
>CAXMSI010000265.1:0-769 GCA_964196085.1 uncultured Acidimicrobiia bacterium
GGGGGGGGGGATCGTGGGCTGCTCTTTGAAAATAATGCATTACGCCCAGTAGTGGTCTGTAGAATCAGCATTGAACATTCCTTTAGAACACTGGAGCAGCATTGCCTCTTGACCACTCTTTTGTCTCTTATAAGCCTTTTGTTTTCTGGCGCCTTCAAGTTCAGCTTGCGCCCGCAGAGTGTCTTCCTTCTGCCTTTGGAAGCCTGCTTCAAGTTGAACTACCTCCCGCCGATGACCTTCCTCCTGCCCGAGCATACTTAATCTCAATTGAGCCACTGATACATCGTGGAGAGCCTTCACATGCCGTTGTTGGTTGTTGTTGTTGAAGTTGTTGTTGTTGTTGTTGTTGTTGTTGTTGTTGTTGTTGTTGTTGTTGTTGTTGTTGAAGTTGTGGTACAGCTTCTGCAGCTCCAGTTTCCGCTCCAGCAGAAGGAGTTGTTGTGCAACCAAGGAGTCGCTTTGCTCGGGCTGGTCGAGCTTGATGGAGGGTTGTTGTTGTTGTTGTTGTTGTTGTTGTTGTTGTTGTTGTTGTTGTTGTTGTTGTTGCAGAAGGATTTGTTGTGCCCACAAAGGCGGAGCTTCGCTTTGCTCGGGCTGGTCGAGCTTGATGGAGGGTTGTTGTTGTTGTTGTTGTTGTTGTTGTTGTTGTTGTTGTTGTTGTTGTTGTTGTGTGGTTGTTGTTGTGTTGTTGTTGTTGTTGTGGTTGCTGTGGTTGCTGTGGTTGGTGTGGTTGGTGTGGTTGTTGTGGTTGTTGTGGTTGTTGTGGTTG
>CAXMSI010000266.1:0-511 GCA_964196085.1 uncultured Acidimicrobiia bacterium
CGAAGTCGGCTACCAGCAAGCTGCGGAGATGCAAGCTATTCGTGGTGAACTGGCACGTGATGGCTATACGGATGCCCAGGTACAGCGTTTTGGTGCCGATAATGTAGTGCTGGTTCGTTTACCTCCCCAGGAAGGGAATGGGGACGAAATTCGCAAGCGGTTACGTTCGACCCTGGAGTCGGGCGGCGAGCAAATTGACCTGCGTCGTGTTGAATTTGTCAGCCCGCAAGTGGGTGGAGAACTTGCCGAAAGTGGCGCTCTGGCGATGGTGGTCGCACTGATGTTGATCTTCGTTTACGTCATGATCCGCTTCCAGTGGAAGTTTTCAGCAGGCGCTGTCACGGCTTTGGCTCACGATGCGATCGTGACCGTCGGCTTCTTTTCAATTTTTGGGCTACCGTTTGACCTCACGGTTGTTGCCGCGGTACTCGCTGTTATTGGTTATTCGCTAAACGACACGGTTGTCGCCTTCGACCGTATTCGTGAGAATTTCTTCGCGCTTCGCGGTAAA
>CAXMSI010000266.1:521-768 GCA_964196085.1 uncultured Acidimicrobiia bacterium
TGAAATGCTTGCGCGTACGTTGATCACCGGGCTGACCACCCTGCTGGTGCTGGTTGCATTGCTGGTGCTGGGCGGCGAGTCAATCGCGCCTTTCTCGATCGCTCTGATTGTCTTTTTTAATGATACGGCGACCACCGAGATCTACACGGCGAGCGCGACGGCACTGGCGCTGAACGTCAACGCGCAGGATTTGATCGAACCGATTAAAGACCCCTCGTTAATCGATGACCTGCCGTAGGAGCGGTCC
>CAXMSI010000267.1:0-763 GCA_964196085.1 uncultured Acidimicrobiia bacterium
GTGGTCGTTGTGGTCGTTGTGGTTGTTGTGGTTGTTGTTGGTGTTGTTGTGGTGGTTGTGGTGGTTGTGCTTTTTGTAGTTGTGGTGGTTGTTGTGGTTGTGGTGGGTGGTGGTGGTGGTGGTGGTGGTGGTAGTGGTGGTGGTCGTTGTGGTCGTGGTGGTGGTGGTGGTGGTACTCGTTGTGGTGGTGATGGTAGTGGTGGTGGTACTCGTTGTGGTGGTGGTGGTAGTGGTGATGGTGATGGTGATGGTGATGGTGGTGGTGGTGGTGGTCGTTGTTGTGGTCGCGGTAGTAGTGGTGGTGGTCCGGTAGAGGCACTTGATGCTGATGAGATGGTCCTGGTGTGGTCGAGAATGCGGGAATCATCGGAGAATCGGCTGGAGCAGCGGCGCTTGCGGTCCTATCAATGACAAGCAGCATTCATCCATCCATCCCATCAGTCTGATTTTCATCCATCCATCCATCCCATCAGTCTGATCTTGCAGACACCATAGAAAAAAAAAAAGAACACAGATAGAAAAGATTGAGGGAGAAATAAAAGGGAGAAATGGCACATTACCACTGAAGCTTCACTGTTAAGCAGTGGGAAATAAGGAACAAGCTCTACTCCACCGCGATGTATTGGTGGAGGTGTTTTGGGACAACCATATTGTCGCCGGAATCGGAATCGTCCGACCTTCCAGATCGACGACGGCGACGGTGGCTCTATCAATGACAAGGTTGTTCTAACTCACACAGGGAACGACAAGCAGCACAAGGGAA
>CAXMSI010000268.1:0-761 GCA_964196085.1 uncultured Acidimicrobiia bacterium
GGGGTTTCAAAGTCTAACGTTTTTCTCGGTCGTTCGTTTAACTGACGAGCGACTGCATTTAGCTTCGCTTGTGAGTGTGCCGATAAATCCGTTCCCTTCGTGAAGTACTGTCGGAGCAGGCCGTTGGTGTTCTCGTTCGAGCCACGTTGCCAGGGACTTTGTGGATCACAGAAGTAAACATCAATGTCGGTGGCCAGGGTAAATCGAGTGTGGTCGGCCATCTCACTGCCTCGGTCCCAAGTGAGCGACTTGTACAGTTCCCTGGGTAGCTTGTCGGCCTGCTTGATCAGGGCATTGATTACGGTTTCGGTATCTTTGCCGTTGACCTTGGCCAACATCACGTAGCGCGTGTGACGCTCAACCAGCGTTGCGATATGCGTGTTACGCGTACCAGAGATAAGGTCACCTTCCCAGTGACCGGGTACGGCACGATCTTCAACCGAGGCTGGCCGCTCACTGATCGATACGGTGTTGGTGATCCTGCCGTGATCATCGGTCTTCTGCGTGTGGTGGCGCGAGCGACGCATGACCCGCTTCCTTCTAAGGTGCTGAAGAAGCTCCTTTTTCAAGGCGCCCCGGGCCTGGATGAACAGGCTGCGGTAGATGGTCTCGTGTGACACCTGGTACCTCTCATCATCCGGATAAGTGCGCTGCAACCAGCCGGCGATTTGTTCGGGGGCCCAGTTCAACTGCAACTTCTTCGCCACGATCCGGGCCAACCTACGGTTCTCCACCAGTTTACAACGCTTGGGACGATGTAC
>CAXMSI010000269.1:0-353 GCA_964196085.1 uncultured Acidimicrobiia bacterium
CGTCTTCCTGCAGACGCCAAACGGAATTGAACGTTCCCCAATGTTCCGTCGCGTTGCCTTGTTCATCGACGACGGTCATTCGATACGGGCCCCGGCTTAGCGCGAGGCTACCATCCTCCAGGACTTCAACGAGCTGCGGCCGCCACTTGATTCGTGGGCCGTCGTCGACGAAGAAAGCGCTCCACGCCGTCGCTATTGCTTCGGGGCCGCGATTGACCGCGTCGCTGATAAAGCGGGCGTCGTCGTCTATGAACGAGGCGAACGCAACAGGGTCCTGCGTTTCCACCGATCGGCTGAATCGGATCTCATGGCAGCGGACGTCATCTGTTACGTCTGCTATTGCAGGAGACGCC
>CAXMSI010000269.1:369-755 GCA_964196085.1 uncultured Acidimicrobiia bacterium
GCTAGTAAGCTGAGCAACAATCGAGAATTCATAGGCCAAGGCTCCCTAAGATGTTTTGCGAGTATCGGGCATTCTGCTAGTATCGCGCGTCGCGTGGGAGACTAGCTCAATTGGCAGAGCAACGGACTCTTAATCCGCAGGTTCGGGGTTCGATTCCCCGGTCTCCCACCAATATCCTTCTCTGGATTCAATTCATAATTTCCGGCATTGCGACTAATTGATTCGTCCCAATAATCCACTAACCCCAACTCGTCTATCAGCACACCGAATTCGGGACGACGCCCGAATTCAGTGTTGGGGTTGATTATGAAGTATGTATCAATCGACCAGTCGCGAGTTTTTCTGAAGCGTAGATAGTCCAGGACTTCCTCCCAGTTATTGTCAAA
>CAXMSI010000270.1:0-747 GCA_964196085.1 uncultured Acidimicrobiia bacterium
GGTTCTAACCTAGTTAGAGCGGTAGGAGAGCATTGTCATGGAGATACGAGCTCGACGGAAACGACGGGTGTCGGCCATGAGAAGAGATTATGCAGGCATGAGTAGCGATAAACCAGGTGAGAAACCTGGTCGCCGTAAGCCCAAGGTTTCCCAGGGTAGAATAATTCTCCTGTGGGTTAGTCGGTCCCTAAGTGGAGCCCGAAAGGGGTACACGATGGGAAGCAGGTTAATATTCCTGCACCACTAAGGAATCCGTTGAACTAAGCAGGGACGGAGAAGGATAGGCCGATCGGGGTGATGGATTACCCCGTTCAAGCAGGTAGGAGGTTCCCGTAGGAGGCGATAGCCACAAACGCGGCAACATTACTCCGAGACGTGATGAGGTGGAGCTCCGGCTCCGTAACTCGGTGATTCCATGCTTCCAAGAAAAGCTGCGTAGTGAGGATCTTTAGTGACCGTACCGCAAACCAACTCAGGTGGGCGGGGTGAGAATCCCAAGGCGCTTGAGAGAACACTGGCTAAGGAACTCGGCAAAATGACACCGTAACTTCGGGAGAAGGTGTGCCCGTGCTCGTGATGAGACTTGCTCTCTGAGCGGGTGTGGGTTGCAGAGAATAGAGGGTTGCGACTGTTTACCAAAAACACAGGACTCTGCGAAGTCGTAAGACGACGTATAGGGTCTGACGCCTGCCCGGTGCTGGAAGGTTAAGGGGAGTTGTTAGCTTCGGCGAAGCAGCGAATCGAAGC
>CAXMSI010000271.1:0-738 GCA_964196085.1 uncultured Acidimicrobiia bacterium
ATCACATGCTCGGGCCGGATGCCGACCGAGACCCGGGTGCCATCGGGCGAGGATACCGGCAGCAGCTTGATCTCGCCAAACATCGCCTGTCCTTGTTTTACTTCGCAGGGCAGGATGTTCATCGGCGGCGTGCCGATGAACTGCGCCACGAACAGCGAAGCCGGGGTCTCGTACAGCTCCATCGGCGTGCCGATCTGCTCGACCCGGCCCGCGTTCATCGCCACCAGCCGGTCGGCCATGGTCATCGCCTCGACCTGATCGTGGGTGACGCGCTCCAGCAGAGCGGTCAGGCCCAGCGTCTCCGCCGCCTCGCGCACCTTGCGGTCGATCTCGGCCTTCGGCTCGCGCCGGTTGGTCAGCCCGTAGGCCATGTTCCGGTAGACCGTCATATGCGGGTAAAGCGCGTAGTTCTGGAACACCATGGCGATGTCACGCTCGGCCGGTTCCAGCCGGTTCACTTGTCTGCCGTCGATCAGCAAATTGCCGGTGGTGATGGTCTCTAGCCCGGCGACCATGCGCAGCAGCGTTGACTTGCCGCAGCCCGACGGCCCGACGATCACCACCAGTTCGCCGTTGGCAACGTCGAGATTGACCCCGCTGACGGCGTCGATACCACCGGCATAGGTCTTGCCCAGCCCTTCAAGAGTTACCGTCGCCATGGCTATTTCTCCTGCTCGATCAAGCCTTTGACAAAGAGATTCTGCATGAACACAACGACCATTACCGGTGGCAGCATCG
>CAXMSI010000272.1:0-743 GCA_964196085.1 uncultured Acidimicrobiia bacterium
GACGAGTTGATCGACGCAGGATTCGAGCACTGTTCACCGGGTCAGTATGCATATCAGTCACGTTGTCTGTTGTCGGTTGTTGTTGTTGGTGGTGTTCTTGTTGTTGTTGTTGTTGTTGTTGTTGTTGTTGTTGTTGTTGTTGTTGTTGTTGTTGTTGTTGTTGTTGTTGTTGTTGTTCTTGTAGGCGTTGTTGATGTTGTTCGATGTTTAGGACAGCTTTTTGAGCCGACCGAAGAATGTCGAAACTAGACGGTGTGGCATAACTACCCCATCTGTATGTTCGACTCTACCTCTCACACGGCAGCGTCGCCGAATTCGTAACACCACACTGCAGTTCCTGCAACAATACAAAGTTGTAAACATTAGTTAAATTATTACGAATAATCGTAATAAGCGAAATATTCGCAAGTTTAATTTTCAAAGTATACTTACAAGTAACAAACCGCGACCATGACACCTTCTCCAATTGGGAGGTTTGTATAACAGGCACCGTTATAACAAACGTCTGGTTTTTGATCGCGAGTGTACAAGGCTTTGTCTACACAATATAGCAAGTAACTTTCAGCTGTGAGAAGCGTTTTTGCGGTACAAGTCCCGATAAAAATAGCGGTGGTATCACCAGATCTATATGTTGCGTGCATGTTTACACCGTTCGCATGGGATGATATCTTATAACTAGCCATGATGTGTTTGTCACAACTTGAAGTTGTCTGAGAACGAAATGGCAGTTGTTACCCTTTATA
>CAXMSI010000273.1:0-378 GCA_964196085.1 uncultured Acidimicrobiia bacterium
TCCCTCCTCGCGATCACTGACCGACATCTCGAAGAGATGCGTCATTGGGATCGCCTCGGTGGGACACGCCTCCACACACATGCCGCAGAAGATGCATCGCAGCATGTTGATGTCGTAGACGAAACCGAACCGCTCCCCCGGGCTGACGGGCGAGTCGGGCAGATTGTCGGCGCCGCGTACGTAGATACACCGGGCCGGGCAGACGCCGGCACACAGTTCGCACCCTATGCACTTCTCCATGCCGTCCTCGTACCGGTTCAGCACATGGCGACCGTGCAGACGCTCGGGCTTGTCGATCTTCTTGTCGTTGCCGACGTCTGGATCGGCTGCGCGCCCCTTCTTCTTGGCGGCGCGCCCACCCGAATACTCGGTCGTGAC
>CAXMSI010000273.1:431-731 GCA_964196085.1 uncultured Acidimicrobiia bacterium
GAACAACAGATACCCGGCGAACAGAACGATCACGCCGATCGCTGCCGCCAACAACACCGGGCCGAGCCCGTCGTACTTGTCGCGGGTCATCTGCAGTGCAGCCAGAACCAGGAACCAGCCGAGCGCCACGGGGATCAAGAGCTTCCAGCCGAAGGCCATCAGCTGGTCGTACCGCATCCTGGGGAGCGTGCCCCGGACCCAGATGAAGAGGAACACGACGACAGAGGTCTTGAGGAGGAACCATATGACCGGCAGGAACCACTGCAACACGGTCGGTCCGAAGACCGGCCCTTGCCATCC
>CAXMSI010000274.1:0-373 GCA_964196085.1 uncultured Acidimicrobiia bacterium
CATGGCTCTGTATGCGGGCCAGAGCGTGGGCCAGGTAACAGACATCCGACCCGCCGCCGATGTGGTTCGAGATCTCACAGAGGAGGCGGGACGCGTGCTCCTTCAGACCTCTGAACAGTTCGCCGTTCAATGAGGCGTGACCGAGCGCTTGCACTCACGAAACGAGAGAGCCCCGCTAATGCCCAAGCATGAGCCCTAGGAGAGGGAATCGGTTTAATGGCTCTATTCATGGATGTTCACAATCTTGACGGGGGCGTCTCGGTTGACGATGTTGCCAAGGCTCACAAGGCTGATCTAGCGACTCAGGGCGCTCATGGCGTCGAGTACAAGAAGTACTGGGTCGACGAGGAGCACGGCAAGATTTTCTGTCTTG
>CAXMSI010000274.1:383-724 GCA_964196085.1 uncultured Acidimicrobiia bacterium
ACATCTCCCCGGTCAGCGAGCACTCTTAAGACTCATGGCAACGATGGGTGCTGTCGCCCCTCGGTTGTCGTCACCTCGTTTTAGGGGTTCCCTGACGAAGTGACAACCACGATGTTGAGGGCGAGTACATCGCGGCAGAGGGGCTGAGGGTCCAGCGACACAATCTATTTCGATTTGGCACGGGTTTCGCTCAACAGCGCCGTGACGCGCTTGTGATAGCTGAAGGTCAAGACCGAAGCTATCAGGACGTAAACGAGCAGCAATGGGAAGGCCAGCCATGAGAACCCATCCCAGCTTTTGATCGTCGCTTCGAAGTACAGGAACAGGATGTTCATGATCAC
>CAXMSI010000275.1:0-720 GCA_964196085.1 uncultured Acidimicrobiia bacterium
GCTTGGCCGTTTTCTGGTTCTGAAGTAGGCCTGCCGATTGTGCTGATCCAGAATCACACAAGGTCTGCTGATTTTTGGCCGGCACACAGTCTGCGCAGATTCGAAAGGATGAATTCTCATCGGCTGCGGTCTCGTCAAACTTGATTGTACATAGATGGCAGGCAAATCCCAAACATCCAGTGGTTGAGCATCCGTTGACCGTTTTTGCACCTGGACAACCAATGTGGCTGCATTCGTTCCGAGGAGGCGTGCACGAGCCAGTAATATCAAGGTCGGAGTCTTCAACGTCGGAGCCGCCGCCACATACATTCAAGATAGACGTTTGCTGGGCTGTAGTATCCTCGTCCTCCTCCTCTGAATCAGTTTTGGTTCTTTTCAATGATGACGTGGCATTATCCATACCCTGGTCTGTATCGGGATCAATGATCTTCACCTCCTCTGAATCAGTTTCGGATACCTTCGATGATGATGGGCCATTATTCGCAACCTCCTGCTCTGAATCAGCATCAATTCTCTTCGACGACGAGGACGACGGCGACGACGACGACGATGATGATGATGATGATGCCGATGATGCCGATGATGCCGCCGATGCTGCGGGCAATACTAACTCGTCCTCTTGATCGTTCCCATCAAGACTGAAATTACGTGTTGCTGGTGGTGGTGGTGGTGGTGGTGGTGGTAGTGGTAGTGATGGTGGTGGTGATGGTGGCGGTGATG
>CAXMSI010000276.1:0-361 GCA_964196085.1 uncultured Acidimicrobiia bacterium
GCTTCTGCATCTTCAAATATGGCATCGCGGATTATCATTTAAACTCCACCCGGCCCACCGCTCTCAGAATTACCTGGGCCACTATTACCAGGGTCTCCTGACTCTCCACTACCTGTGCTACCACCACCACCACCACCACCACCACCGCCACCACCACCACCACCGGTCGAACCGGGGTTATCTGCTTCTTGTTGATCAGGGCCGAAACCGTCCCAACCACCATCACCACCACCATCACCACCACTACCATCGCCATCGCCGCCGATAGTAGGAACTGGAGCTGGTTCAGGTTCCGGTAATGGAGTAGTGCCACCGCTCATACCATCTGAATATTCAAATTCGGCACCAGCCGCAGCGATCA
>CAXMSI010000276.1:415-699 GCA_964196085.1 uncultured Acidimicrobiia bacterium
TTAAGTCTGCTGTCAATTTCTGAAATTTTTGTTTATTGATTTCAGCAGCTTCTGCGATATTGGCCGCATTTTCAGCTTCCGCGTTAATACGGTCGGTTTCAATTGTGTTCGTTGCGTTAAAGACACTGGTGTCCTGGTTTATACCCGCTTGAAGGTTGTTCCGGGTAATACTTGCATCGGCTAGATGTTTGGCCTCCTCATTGCTGTAACCCTGGTTCAGGAACTGCTGTTCAAGGTTGGCTCTCGCATCCTGCTGGGCAATCGGAAGCGCGGCATCAATAGCA
>CAXMSI010000277.1:0-249 GCA_964196085.1 uncultured Acidimicrobiia bacterium
AGTGCTGGCACTCGATAGCGCAATTGAGTCGCTGGCGAAACATTTCGCGGATAAACACCACGCTCTGTTTCTGGGGCGCGGCGTGCAAAACCCGGTTGCGATGGAAGGAGCCCTCAAGCTCAAGGAGATTTCCTACATCCACGCCGAAGCGTATGCTGCGGGTGAGCTCAAGCACGGGCCCCTGGCGCTCGTGGACGAAGACATGCCGGTGGTAGCGGTTGCACCCGATGATGACCTGCTCGAGAAACT
>CAXMSI010000277.1:375-694 GCA_964196085.1 uncultured Acidimicrobiia bacterium
GTTCAGTTCGGCGATCGTGTGGGAATACACACCATGCGTATGCCGGCACTCATTCAGGATTTCCAAGCACCAATTCTGTACACGATTCCGCTACAGCTACTCGCGTATCACGTTGCTGTACTGAAGGGCACGGATGTCGACCAGCCGCGCAACCTGGCTAAATCTGTAACAGTTGAGTAAGCCAGTCGCGTCGCTTTGCGTCATCAATAGACGTGAAATCTCGAGACACGCGTTTTGTTACGATGTCTTGAGAATCAGGCTGCAGCACGTGGCCGCACCCTCTGCCTTTTGCAGTTCAGACAGGTCGATAGGCGTCACG
>CAXMSI010000278.1:0-416 GCA_964196085.1 uncultured Acidimicrobiia bacterium
GCCACCTACGTCGCTGGTTCCGGCGACTCGTGGTATCGCATCGCCGACGCCGCCGGTGTCGCGCCCAGCGCATTGCTCGACGAGAACCGGGCGACGGTGCACACCGTGATCCTGCCAGGTGCCGACATCTGCCTGCCGGCCGGGGCGACCATGCCCACTCAGCCGACCACCACGACCGCCGCTCCGGTCACGACGCAGGCACCGTCCACGACACCCGCCACCACGCAGCCGGTCACGACGCAACCCCCGGTCACGTCACCCCCGGCCAGCGCCAACGACGTGCAACAGATCATCCGAGAGGTGTGGCCCGACGAACTGGAAGAGAAGGCACTCCAGATCGCCTGGCGCGAGAGCAACTACAAGCCGAATGTGTTCAACGGATCGTGCTGCTACGGCGTGTTCCAGATCTACTGGTC
>CAXMSI010000278.1:426-693 GCA_964196085.1 uncultured Acidimicrobiia bacterium
CGCGGCGGCGGTTGGGGCCCCTGGGGCGGTTGAGCCGCTGCGGTCCGCTGACCGCCACAACCAGGTTCCGTTTTTGCCACCAGGGCTCTACACTGTTGCCGCTCAGCGCCCGTAGCTCAACGGATAGAGCATCTGATTACGGATCAGAAGGTTAGGGGTTCGAATCCCTTCGGGCGCGCTGAACAGATCTGGTAGTTGACCAGGTCTGACGCAACTCCAAGGGCCCCGCTGAATCAGCGGGGCCCTTGTACGTTTCCGCCCCTTGTA
>CAXMSI010000279.1:0-254 GCA_964196085.1 uncultured Acidimicrobiia bacterium
CATGACCATCTCTGACATGACCGGATTGACCTTGCCGGGCATGATCGAAGACCCCGGCTGCAGCGATGGCAGCTGGATCTCGGCAATGCCGGTACGGGGACCGCTCGACAGCCAACGCAGGTCGTTGGCGATCTTGAACATCGAGACAGCAACGGTCTTCAAGGCACCCGACGCGCTGACCGTCGCATCCTTGGCAGCCTGCGCCTCGAAGTGGTCATCCGCTTCCCGGAAGGCATATCCGCTGATGGCGGCCA
>CAXMSI010000279.1:387-688 GCA_964196085.1 uncultured Acidimicrobiia bacterium
CTGCCTTTCCTGATCTGTACCGAATAGCCACCGAACTCCTGGCCGAGGGTCACGGGCGTGGCGTCCATCAGGTGGGTCCGGCCCGATTTCACAACGTCGGAGAACTCGTCGGCCTTGTCGGCAAGAGCACCACTGAGCTTGTCGAGCGCGGGAAGAAGCTCTTCACGAATTGCCGCCACCGCAGCCACGTGAATCGCGGCGGGGATGACGTCGTTCGATGACTGGCCGAAATTCACCTGGTCGTTGGGGTGTACTTCCTTCGATCCGAATTCACCGCTGATGAGCTCGGAGGCCCGGGTAG
>CAXMSI010000280.1:0-255 GCA_964196085.1 uncultured Acidimicrobiia bacterium
CTGCCGAACATTCGACAGGTAAACAATGCGTGTTTCGCCCTTATTTTTGTGGCATTTCTGCCAAGTGCGGCTGAGAAGATTCGAACTTCCACGGGATTATCTCCCACTAGGCCCTCAACCTAGCGCGTCTGCCAATTCCGCCACAGCCGCGAACGCAGAACGTTCAGTTTACGAACAGGTGTGTCGTTTGGTCAAGCGGCACCCGGTTCGCAACCCTTCTCCTCCCAATTCGCCAACGCTCAAGACACCTAAGCC
>CAXMSI010000280.1:399-683 GCA_964196085.1 uncultured Acidimicrobiia bacterium
CGTTTCGCTGAAAATTCAGCTGGGTTTTCGAGTGCCAGCTCATCGGTTGAGACCGTCAAATTGGCTAAAACCTTTTCCCAACTATCGAACTCGCCGATCATGGGCGACGTCGTGCCGATAATTGCTTGCCCGGAATCCAGTAAGGTCCATTGATCCGACGGCTCGATTGCCGAAAGCGATGATGAATTTGAATCCCACAAGAAAAAGGCTGGCAGGTCCTCGGCACCGCTGGCACGGTACTCATTGGTCAAAGGGTCAATCTGGATCGTCGTTTCGGTATCGCC
>CAXMSI010000281.1:0-679 GCA_964196085.1 uncultured Acidimicrobiia bacterium
TCCACTGGTCCGGGTAATTCTCGCAGAGCAACTGTATCGCGCCTGGAGCATTACCCAGAATCATCCTTATCACCGTGCCTGAAAATTCCATGCAAACTCTGATATCCGAAGCACAGCTGATTCTCGCCTCCTCCTCTCCCCGGCGTCGGGAATTGCTCGA
Source organism: uncultured Acidimicrobiia bacterium (assembly GCA_964196085.1). GTDB lineage: Bacteria > Actinomycetota > Acidimicrobiia > Spongiisociales > JAENVV01 > CAXMPE01. Next base: position 161 of record CAXMSI010000281.1, read on the forward strand.
TCAGATTGGAATCAGCTACCACATTATCATTTCGGAGATCGAAGAAGTTGCCTTCGCTGGCGAGGAAGCCGACCAGTTCGTTTGCCGCATGGCGCGCGAAAAAGCCCAGTCTGTGAAGAACAGGGAAGGATTGGATTTGCCCGTGCTGGCGGCCGATACCGTGGTGGTGCTGGATGGCAGCATCCTGGGTAAACCGGTGAATCGCAAGCATGCGGTTGAAATGCTGGGTGGGCTTTCCGGCCGCACACATGAAGTCTGGTCAGCCGTGGCCTTGCTCCTGCAGTCGGGAAAAATGCTCGAATGCCTGAACGTGACACAGGTGACTTTTTCTCCGCTGAATGCTGACTGGATCGGGATTTATTGCAATACGGGTGATCCCATGGACAAGGCCGGCGCCTATGGGGTGCAGGGGATGGCGGCACAGAAAATTTCGATGCTGCAGGGCAGTTATTCCAGCGTCATGGGCTTACCGCTCTACGAGACATCTGAAATGCTGGCTGAAGCAGGATTGTTGAATAG
>CAXMSI010000282.1:0-378 GCA_964196085.1 uncultured Acidimicrobiia bacterium
ATACTCTGTCAGGACCAGTTGCAGAACCGAGTCGCCGAGAAACTCGAGGCGCTGGTTGTCATCGGGCTCCCCCTTTTTCTCCGCCGCGAGGCTGGGATGCGTCAGGGCCTGCTTCAGCAACTTCCGGTTGCGGAACGTGTAGCCCAATCTTTCCTCCAAGCCGTCCATGGTCGATGGGGTCCCGGCGACAGCACCACCCGCGGAGATCGGAGGATGGGGTGGATGACGGGACTCGAACCCGCGACAACCTGAACCACAATCAGGGGCTCTACCAACTGAGCTACAACCACCGTCTCCGGGACGGCAGACTCTAAGCCCTCCGCCCCCCGATTCAAGACCAAATCGACACTTTTGACGGCACGGCTCTCTACTTCAGAT
>CAXMSI010000282.1:443-675 GCA_964196085.1 uncultured Acidimicrobiia bacterium
GAGCGCCAGGAAGGGGTAAATCATACTCAGCACCGCGCCGCGCATGACCGCCAGAACCCCGACCACGTTGACGATCGTCACGAAGGTCTGGGCATCGTTCCCGAGCTCCGCGAGCAGCTTGCTGAGGATGGCGTCCATGGCTGGCTTGATGAGCAGAAAGAACAGCACGATGTTGACCAGCTTGGCCGTGATCGAGCACCACGCGTAGGTATTCGAGAGCTTCAACCCCTTC
>CAXMSI010000283.1:0-673 GCA_964196085.1 uncultured Acidimicrobiia bacterium
TGACGGCTCGAGGTTAGATTATCCAATGTCAAAGGGTGGTATCTCACTGACGACTCCGGATGCGCCTAAACGCACCCTTCAAAGTCTCCCACTTATGCTGAGCATTAAAATCGAATAAACAGTAACAGCTTACAGTTAAGGTCTATAGGGTCTTTCCGTCCTTCTGCGGGTAACCGGCATCTTCACCGGTGTTACAATTTCACTGAGCACCTAGTCGAGACAGCGCCCAACTCGTTGCACCATTCGTGCAGGTCGGAACTTACCCGACAAGGAATTTCGCTACCTTAGGACCGTTATAGTTACGGCCGACATTCACGGGGACTTGGACTCAAAGCTTCGCACTAAAGGGCTAACATCTCACCGTAATCTTTTGGCATTGGTCACGTGTCACATCGTATACATCGACTTGCGTCTTAGCACAATGCTGTGTTTTTGCTAAACAGTCGGTTGGGCCATTTCACTGCGGCCCCCCATAAAGGGGGCACCCCTTCTCCCGAAGTTACGGGGCTATTTTGCCTAGTTCCTTAGCCATGAATCACTCGAGCACCTTTGGATTCTCTCCTCGACTACCTGTGTCGGTTTACGGTACGGGTACCAAATATCTGAAGCTTAGAGGTTTTTCTTGGAAGTCTGATTAGGGTCATTATCCGCTTGTCCGAAGACTCACGGTACT
>CAXMSI010000284.1:0-668 GCA_964196085.1 uncultured Acidimicrobiia bacterium
GCTGGGGGTATCACCTCAGAGTTACCGGCAGATGAAGTCGTAAATAAAGCTCTATTCAGGGCTAACCGGGACAACTCACACCGGTACCCCCAAGGCCACAATAGCCGCTCGGATTCTTGGCCAGGTACTGCTGGTGATAATCCTCAGCGTAATAGAATTCCGGGGCAGGCAATATCTCTGAAGTAATGGCCCCGTAGCCCGCGCGGGTGAGTGCCGGCTGGAATGCCTGCAGTGAGGCTTCAGCCAGGGTCTGCTGCTCCTCGTCGAAGGTATAAACACCTGAACGGTACTGGGTTCCCATGTCGTTGCCCTGACGCATTCCCTGGGTGGGGTCATGCCCCTCCCAAAATAACGTCAACAACTGCTCATAACTGATAAGCGCGGGGTCAAAAACCACCAAAACCACCTCGTTATGGCCTGTCTGTCCGCTGCACACTTCCTGGTAACTGGGATTGGGTGTTACACCCGCAGCGTAGCCAACCGCCGTGGTAAATATCCCCTCTACCTGCCAGAACTTGCGTTCAACACCCCAGAAACAGCCCATACCAAAGATGGCCTGACGCAAATGTGCAGGAAAAGGGCCCTGCAGGGGGTTACCGTTGACATAATGTGTGGCGGGGATGGGCATACGTTCAGTCCTGCCAGACAGGGCAGTATCGGGCGTAGGT
>CAXMSI010000285.1:0-668 GCA_964196085.1 uncultured Acidimicrobiia bacterium
TGGTATCCAGGCATTTGAACCTGTACTGATCGAGGGCAAAGCGATCCAGTTGCATCCGCTCGTATGTACAGCGTTCAACGCTGACTTCGACGGTGACCAGATGGCTGTGCACGTGCCGCTTTCTATCGAGGCACAGCTGGAAGCTCGTGCTTTGATGATGTCGTCAAACAACATTCTGTCCCCGGCAAATGGCGACCCGATCATCGTGCCATCGCAGGACGTCGTGCTTGGGCTGTATTACATGACCCGTTCGCGCGTCAACGCGAAGGGTGAAGGCATGATCCTGACCGACATTGATGAAGCGCGCCGCGCATTCGAAAGCGGGGCGGTAGCTCTGCAAGCAATGGTCAATATTCGGGTGCGGGTTTCCGAGACGCATGAAGATGGCGAGACCGAAACGGTCGTCCGCCGGCTGAAGACCACTGTCGGGCGAGCGCTGTTGTCCGAAATCCTGCCGGAGGGTCTTAGTTTCGATCTCGTCAACCAGGCGATGACCAAGAAGGCCATTTCTAACGTAATCAATGCCTGTTATCGCCAACTCGGCCTCAAGAAGACGGTCGTATTTGCTGACCGCCTGATGTACACGGGTTTCCGGTTTGCAACGACATCCGGTATTTCTATTGGCGTAAACGACATGGTTGTCCCGGAGAGCAAAGGAGACATCCTGG
>CAXMSI010000286.1:0-240 GCA_964196085.1 uncultured Acidimicrobiia bacterium
TATCGATAACCTTCAGGGTGACGGCGGCGATGACCGGCGACAGGGAGTTGGAGAACAGGTAGGGCCGCGACCTCTGCCTCAGCAGTTCGACCATCTCCTTCCGGCCGGTGGTAAATCCCCCCGACGCCCCGCCGAGCGCCTTGCCGAAAGTCGAGGTGATGATATCCACCCGCCCCATTACCTGCCGGAACTCGATACTGCCCCGCCCCGTCGGCCCGAAGAACCCGGTAGCATGGGAAT
>CAXMSI010000286.1:333-658 GCA_964196085.1 uncultured Acidimicrobiia bacterium
GTGGCGATCAGCTTGAACCGCTTGTCCGCCGCCCGCTTGAGCTGGGTTTCGAGGTGGGTCATGTCGCTGTGGTTGTAGCGGAAGCGCGTCGCCTTACACAGCCGGGTGCCGTCGATGATGCTGGCGTGGTTGAGCCGGTCGCTGATGATGGCGTCCTTCTCATTCAAAAGTGTTTCGAACAATCCTGCATTAGCGTCAAAGCAGGAGGAGTACAAAATCGTATCCTCCGTTTGCAGAAATTCAGAAACTTTCTTTTCGAGCGCCTTGTGGATTTCACTGGTGCCGCAGATGAAGCGCACCGAGGCCATACCATAACCGTATTGAT
>CAXMSI010000287.1:0-656 GCA_964196085.1 uncultured Acidimicrobiia bacterium
TGCGCTGTTCAGGCCTGACTCCGGTCGCGTGTGACGCCGCGCGGTTCAGCGCGGATTATTTCTCTACTAAAAAAAAGGTATTCTATTATGTCTGATTTTCTTTTCACTTCTGAATCGGTCTCCGAAGGTCATCCGGATAAAGTTGCGGACGCGATCTCCGATGCCGTAGTCGACGCAATCCTTACCCAGGACACGCGCTCGCGTATTGCGGCCGAGACGCTCGTTAAGGACAACTTAGTCGTTCTCGCGGGCGAGATTACGACGAATGCACGCGTCGACTTCCAAAAGGTCGCGCGCGGGACGATTGAGCGATCGGCTTCGACGCCGAGGGTTGCACCGTGCTCGTCGTCTACGGAGAGCAGTCTCGCGACATCGCGCAGGGCGTTGACGAAGGTAAGGGGCTAGACCTCGATCAAGGCGCCGGGGACCAAGGCCTGATGTTTGGCTACGCCTGCGATGAGACGCCGGCTCTGATGCCGATGGCGATCGATCTTTCCCATCGTCTACTCGAACACCATGCTGAACTGCGACGCAGCGGAAAACTAGCGTGGCTTAGGCCAGATGCGAAATCGCAGGTCACGCTGCGTTACGTAAACGGCAAGGTCGATTCGATCGATACGGTGTTGTTCTCCACACAGCATTCGCCGGATGTGGCC
>CAXMSI010000288.1:0-287 GCA_964196085.1 uncultured Acidimicrobiia bacterium
GCTGCGAAGACTGGACTCGGCATCGTCAATGCTCCAGGGCTGGTTGACAGTGGTTATAGGGGCGAAATCAAGGTCATCTTGGTCAATCATGGGGCAGAAACGGTTGAAATCGGGCGTGGCGACCGGATTGCCCAGCTGGTCGTGGTCGCCGTCGAGACTCAAGAGTTGGTCGAAGTGGACGAGCTTCCGCCTAGTAGCCGGGGCGATGGGGGCTTCGGATCAACGGGATCATGAGTGTGGAGGTGCCTTTGGTATATTGGCGGACCCCGCGGACGTAGCTCAGTTGG
>CAXMSI010000288.1:368-632 GCA_964196085.1 uncultured Acidimicrobiia bacterium
CGTCCCTTTTCGGTCTGGCGGCGTGGCCGAGTGGCTTAGGCGAGGGTCTGCAAAACCCTATACCCCGGTTCAATTCCGGGCGCCGCCTCGACAAGCCCCGGCGCGGAGCCGGGCCTTGACAACCTAGGGCGCTTAGCTCAGCGGGAGAGCGCTTCCCTGACACGGAAGAGGTCACAAGTTCGATCCTTGTAGCGCCCACAACCGGAACCCCTTACGTCGTAGGGGGTTTCGTTGTGTTGAGGGTTCAGCCGAGTTCGGCGACTT
>CAXMSI010000289.1:0-628 GCA_964196085.1 uncultured Acidimicrobiia bacterium
ACTTCTGTGTTCGGAATGGGAACAGGTGTTTCCTTCTCGCTATAGTAACCGGAAAATCCATAAAAATCACAACTGCATAGTATTGAAATAACAACAACGGCATGTATACCTTAATAAAAAAATTAAGATCAAGCCTCACGGCTAATTAGTACTGGTTAGCTTAATACCTCGCGGTACTTTCACGCCCAGCCCATCAACGTCCTAGTCTTGAACGAGCCTTGAGTGCTCCGAAGAGCAAGGGAAGTCTTATCTTAGAGGGGGCTTGGCACTTAGATGCATTCAGCGCTTATCCTTCCCGTGCGTAGCTACCCAGCGATGCCGTTGGCACGATAACTGGTACACCAGAGGTATGTCCTTTTCGGTCCTCTCGTACTGGAAAAGGCTCTTCCAATATTCTACGCCTACACCGGATATGGACCGAACTGTCTCACGACGTTCTGAACCCAGCTCGCGTACCGCTTTCATGGGCGAACAGCCCAACCCTTGGGACCTTCTCCAGCCCCAGGATGCGATGAGCCGACATCGAGGTGCCAAACGATTGCGTCGATGTGGACTCTTGGCAATCATCAGCCTGTTATCCCCGGAGTACCTTTTATCCGTTAAGCGATGGCGCTACCACTAGCTACCA
>CAXMSI010000290.1:0-254 GCA_964196085.1 uncultured Acidimicrobiia bacterium
TGTTCAGCGACGGACCTGAAGTATCTTTCAAAGGATCACCTACTGTGTCGCCAACCACTGCTGCATGGTGACAATCCGAACCCTTGCCACCATGGTGGCCCGTTTCGATGTACTTCTTGGCGTTGTCCCATGCACCACCACTATTGGAAGATGCGATGGCAAGTACGCCGCCACAAACCAGTGATCCAACCAGGATACCGGCGACAGCTTGAACACCAAACAGGTAGCCAGCGACCAGTGGTGTACCCATGATC
>CAXMSI010000290.1:365-625 GCA_964196085.1 uncultured Acidimicrobiia bacterium
GCGTAATCGGGCTTGCCAGTGCCTTCCATGATACCCGGGATGGTCTTGAACTGATGACGCACCTCTTCGATCATGGCAAACGCGGCTTTACCAACCGATTTCATGGTCATGGCGGTAAACAGGAATGGCAGCACAGCACCAATGAACACGCTGGTGTAGATCATCGGATCAAGCAAGCTCATGTTAATGGGTTCACCCGACAGTTTTTCAGCGGCGGTGATAAAAGCAGCAAACAACGCCAGCGAGGTCAGGATGGCTGC
>CAXMSI010000291.1:0-370 GCA_964196085.1 uncultured Acidimicrobiia bacterium
CCGACCGGTAATCATATTAAACAGGGTTGTTTTACCGGCGCCGTTGGGTCCGATGACACCGACAATGCCGCCGGGAGGAAGGCGGAAGTTCAGGTCTTCGACCAGCAGCCGTCCGTCAAAAGCCTTGCTGACCTGTTCTGCTTCGATCACCACATCACCCAACCGTTGTCCCGGCGGAATGTATATTTCAAGATCTTTCTCCTGTTTTTCCGTCTCCTGGGAGAGCAGCTTTTCATAAGCGTTGATCCGGGCCTGGCTTTTTGCATGCCGTCCTTTGGGAGACATGCGGATCCACTCAAGCTCGCGTTCCAGGGTCTTTTGTCGCGCGCTTTCAGACTTCTCCTGCCGTCGCAGGTGCTCTTTCTTCTGC
>CAXMSI010000291.1:380-618 GCA_964196085.1 uncultured Acidimicrobiia bacterium
ACGGTCGAGTTCGAGTATCCACCCGGCCACGTTATCGAGAAAATAGCGATCGTGGGTAACCGCAATGACGGTCCCCGCATACTTTTGCAGGTGCTGCTCGAGCCAGGCGACGCTCTCGGCATCAAGGTGGTTGGTCGGCTCGTCCAGCAGCAAAATGTCCGGCTTTTGAAGCAGCAGGCGGCAAAGGGCCACCCGGCGTTTCTCGCCGCCGGAAAGAACTTTGACCGAGGTATCTCCC
>CAXMSI010000292.1:0-263 GCA_964196085.1 uncultured Acidimicrobiia bacterium
CTACCCGTCTGCCACTGTCCTGCGCCCGGATTACGGGTCGCGGTTAGAACCAAAACACAACAAGGGTGGTATTTCACCAATGGCTCCACCGAGGCTAGCGCCCCAGCTTCTCAGCCTCCCACCTATCCTACACGTGCTGAATCCCAATCCAATGACAGAGTGTAGTAAAGCTCCACGGGGTCTTTTTGCCCTATCGCGGGTAACCTGCATCTTCACAGGTACTTCAATTTCGCCGAGTCCCTCGTTGAGACAGCGCCCAGATC
>CAXMSI010000292.1:340-615 GCA_964196085.1 uncultured Acidimicrobiia bacterium
AACTTACCCGACAAGGAATTTCGCTACCTTAGGACAGTTATAGTTACTGCCGCCGTTTACCGGGGCTTCGGTTCAGAGCTCTCACCCTTTCCCTTAACCTTCCGGCACTGGGCAGGCGTCAGCCCGTATATGTCAGCTTTCGCTTTAGCACGGACCTGTGTTTTTGCTAAACAGTCGCTTGGGCCGATTCTCTGCGGCCCGCTTCTGCTCCCCACGCAAGGTGGTTCACATACCACGGGCTCCCCTTCTCCCGAAGTTACGGGGACATTTTGCCG
>CAXMSI010000293.1:0-612 GCA_964196085.1 uncultured Acidimicrobiia bacterium
CCGTCGATCCCAGGGCCCTCTCCGGTGCGCTGGAGCCAGTACGGCATGTCTCCCCGTCGTTCTGTCTGCCAGTCGAAGACTTTCAAGTAGAAGGCGACGGAGGCCTCGGGGGTGTTGCCGTGGATCTCGAAGTGGATTGGTCTGGGCATTGGTACCTCCGTCGGTGGATTCCTCACCGAATCTACGCTTCTCCGGGTATGTCGACAAGAGTCATTTAGCGTCACAGTGACGAAACGGAACCGAGAAAGCAACAATGATCGGGGGAGATGAGCCGATGGTGCGCTGGACCCCGTCAGTTTGACCCCGGGAACCGGAAGCCAGTCGAGTTATTGCCGCGGCCTGCCCAGCCGATCGCGTTCGTTGAGGATCACCTTCATCGCGTTGAGGCGAGCCCTGGGTTTGCTGTTGGAGCGAATGATGGTCCACGGGGCCGCATCTGACGACGTCCGTTCGAGCATGCGGTGCTTCATCTCGGTGAACTCATCCCAGTACTCCTGAGCCTGGACGTCAACCTCGCTCAGTTTCCACTGTCGCAGCGGATCGTTCGTCCGACGAGCGAAGCGATCTGCCTGTGTGTCTTTGTCGACGCTGAAGTAGAGCTTCACCAGAACG
>CAXMSI010000294.1:0-609 GCA_964196085.1 uncultured Acidimicrobiia bacterium
TACGCCCCAACGCCTGAGAGCCTGTATCACGCCAAGACCCTTGCTATGTATCACGTTTAGGGTCTGGGAGCCCTGGTGCCCCAAGGGCTATGAACGGGCCTGGCATGACTACGGATCAGAAGGTTGGGGGTTCGAGTCCCTCCGGGCGTGCCGCTGAGCCTTTGCAGCACAAGACTTCCCGGGTTCACTATGCCCAGAGCGGCTGTCCTGTGCAGTGGCTAGCTTCCCTGTCCAGGTCAGCACACGCGGGAAGAGCGTTTGCCGATGGCCGGGAGATCTGGTTCGGAGTTGAGTGGGGCAACGTACCCGCTCCGGCAGCAGTTCTAGAACTTGAGGTGTGCAGCGCTTCGGGTGGCAAGGTTATGTCCGCCCATGGAAACGGGCTGCGAGTGACGGACAAGATCGAACTCGCCGATGCAGCAGGAAAGCCCGTGTTGGAGTTGAGGGAACACCCAGGCAAGTGCCCCAAGGTCATCGTCATGAGCAAAAGCAGGAAGCTTCTGTCAGTTGGTGAGCGCGGGTCGGACTCAGAGGCCTCTTCGGCATCATCCTCGCCGTCGACATCCTCGCTCACAAGGGAATGGGATGACAACCAGCTTTGGCGGTGCA
>CAXMSI010000295.1:0-608 GCA_964196085.1 uncultured Acidimicrobiia bacterium
CACCACCATCACCACCATCACCACCACCACCACCACCACCACCACCACAACCACAACCACCACAACCACCACAACCATCACCACCACCACCACCACCATCATCACAACGTTGCTTGCTGTTGCTTGCTGTTGCTTGCTGTTGCTTGCTGTTGCTTGCTTGCTGTTGCTTACAGAAAAGCACTTGAAGAAGCTAAGAACGAAAGACTATCGTCGTCACCTTCCGTGAATAAAGAGTACAAAGTCCACAGAAAAGCACCCGACGAAGCTAAAAACGAAGGCCTCCTGAGAGGACCAAAGCAAGGGACAGGGAACAACGAAGATGATGATTATGAAGATCCAGCGGAGGTCGTCTGCGATTGCCAGATGTGGGACGGGGCAGGCGCACATGTCTACGGGGAAGGGTGTTCGTACAAGAGGGGGACTAGAGGGACTTGTACATGCATCCTGAAGTGGGCCCTACACAACGAGTCTTGCAACACCCGCTATCGTCAGCTCCCGACATGAATTAGCGCCTATCTATGACCACATTCCATCATTATTAAACACTGTTGAGCATGAAGCAACGGTCAAGCTTCTAAACGACCTAGAGTTAAAGGAAACTTAATAAA
>CAXMSI010000296.1:0-304 GCA_964196085.1 uncultured Acidimicrobiia bacterium
ATCAGCAGCCTGCCGATAGCGCAGTAATGCGGCCCAGTAGAGATCATCACGAAACAGGCGATTGGCGTCACTGAAGTACTGCTCGGCCGTCATCGCCTCGGCGCTTCGCGCGGGCGCGAAACAGGCGCTGGCGGCCAAAAATAACAGCAATATATAAGGGTAAGGCTTATTGAGCATGTGGATGGTGTCGTTCCGCGTTATGTCAGATTGGAAGAGTACCGACTTTATGACCTCTAAAACTATGACGTAGCGCAAAAAAATCCCCCCGAATGCGTCACAAACGGAGGGATTTATTGTTTTAGAT
>CAXMSI010000296.1:342-605 GCA_964196085.1 uncultured Acidimicrobiia bacterium
GCTGATTAGCCGGGTATTGGTCGATTATTCGACGACGGGCTCGTCATCGTCGTCTTCCTCTTCTTCGTCGTCGCCGTCATCCAGGTCTTCATCAACGTCGTCGCCGTCATCCAGGTCGTCGTCATCGTCATCGTCATCGTCGTCGCCCATGCCGTCGTCATCGTCGTCGTCGCTCATGCCGTCGTCATCATCGTCGTCGCCCATGCCGTCGTCATCGTCGTCGTCGCCCATGCCGTCGTGGTCGTCTTCCTCGTCTTCCTCGT
>CAXMSI010000297.1:0-600 GCA_964196085.1 uncultured Acidimicrobiia bacterium
ATAAATAGTTGACACTTGCAGAACATTCTCATTCAAGATACCTATGCATGGTTGTGGTGGTGGTGGTGGTGGTGGTGGTGCACGAGTGTATGATTGAAATGATACCCATGCATGGTGGTGGTGGTGGTGGTGGTGGTGGTGGTGCACGAGTGTATGATTGAAATGATACTCATGCATGGTGGTGGTGGTGGTGGTGGTGGTGGTGGTGCTCATTTACTCATGAGTGACTCATTGAGTCAAAAATGGCTCATAGAGGGCCGACAAAATTATTCCAGAGATGAATATGACCAATTTTCACATTTCTGAGCTTTTTACAACATTTTAAAATTTAGTTCTCAAAATGGCTCATAGAGGGCCTACAAAATTATTCCAGAGATGAATATGACCAATTTTCACATTTCTGACTTTTCAAAACATTTAAAATTTTTGATTTCAACTTTTTGGAAATTTGAATTTTTCATTCCATCAATCAATCAATTTGACCTTTGTGACCTCTACATTAATTACATTAATTAATTACATTAATTAATAACATTAATTAATTACATTAATTAATTACATTAATTAATATGATGTCATACACATACATACTTATAGTCA
>CAXMSI010000298.1:0-599 GCA_964196085.1 uncultured Acidimicrobiia bacterium
CACTTGCGGGTCGCGCACAATGGCGCGGCCCATGGCAACCCTTTGGCGCTGGCCGCCGGAGAGCTGGCGCGGATAACGGTCCAGATACGGTGTCAGGCCCAGAATTTCGGCGGCGTTCGCCACCCGCCGGTCCACCTCGGCCCGGTCCGTCTTCTTCAACTTCAGGGAAAATGCCATGTTGTTGGCGACGTTCATGTGCGGGTACAGCGCGTAGTTCTGGAACACCATGGCGATGTCGCGATCCTTGGGCGGGATGTTGTTCACCACCCGGTCGCCAATCGCGATCTTGCCCGCGGTCACGCTCTCCAGCCCGGCGAGCATCCGCAGAAGCGTGGACTTTCCGCAGCCCGAGGGGCCGACGCGTCCCGACACTCACGCTGCATCCCCGGCTGCATCCCCGGCTGCAACCACGAGTATCGAACCCGCCGCCGCCTGTCCATTTCCCCTTTGCGAAACGGTGCCCCCGGCAGGGGATGAAAACCCTGCTGGTTGGCGCCGCACTTCGTTCCACCGGCGCGTGTTGACACATTCTCTGGCTGGTCCATAGTGAGCTTCAGCCGAGTCCCGCAGGGCCAAAGCCGGTGAACGGAAACGCCGGT
>CAXMSI010000299.1:0-597 GCA_964196085.1 uncultured Acidimicrobiia bacterium
CGATACCTACGGTGCGGGTCAAGTGGTGCTCGTCGATGGCGTAAAGTTGCTTGAAGTACCGCTTTGGCGAAGCTATCTCGCCGGGTGCATTCTCCTGGGGATTGCGCCCTGTACGGCGATGGTGCTCGTGTGGGGCTATCTTTCCAAAGGTAATGATGGCCACACGTTGGTGATGGTGGCCATCAATTCGCTGACCATGTTGGTTCTGTTTGGGGTTTTGGGCGGTTTCTTACTTGGCGTCGGCAGGTTGCCTGTTCCCTCGCCGTCCCGTTGTTTATTCAAACTGTGCTGATATTCGCTTTGGGCTATGGATTGTCAAAGATTATGGGCCTCACCTACGAGAATGCCGCACCCACGGCCATGATCGGTGCATCCAACCACTTTGAAGTTGCCATCGCAACAGCGGCTATGTTGTACGGATTGTCATCTGGTGCTGCTCTCGCAACTGTTGTCGGAGTACTGATCGAAGTGCCACTAATGCTTATGTTGGTAAAGTTTTGTCTGCGCACGCAAAGCTGGTTTCCCCACGAACAGCCTTCTGTAACGGAAAATGGCGAGTGATATTCGTGGCTGTGAGAGTAGCAAACCAGGCGCGGG
>CAXMSI010000300.1:0-596 GCA_964196085.1 uncultured Acidimicrobiia bacterium
GTAACAATCATCTTAACATTTCTATTCTTTCCTCTTTCACTAAAGCTTCAGAGGATATCGAGAATCTCCTTCGCCAAGGCTTCGGAGATTGTAGAGCGAAAAACGGGATTCGAACCCCTGCCTATGCCGGCAGGCAGGCGCGACCCGGTCGCAACACTCTAATTAAGACAAAAGTAACAATCGTCTCAAAAATTTCAATCAGAGCGAAAAACGGGATTCGAACCCGCGACCTCCACCTTGGCAAGGTGGCGCTCTACCAACTGAGCTATTTTCGCAGAATTTAATGAACGTCGCTTCTATAAAAAAGCAGGCTTACCCTTTTTAGTAAGCAGCTGCAAATTTAAACCTTTTTAATAAACCTGTGCTATTATGATGATATGGATATCCTCTATTTTTTAACTTTTACTGAAGCATTGCGCTGCAGCATACGTTTAATCTCGTTAAGTTTCATCAAGGCTTCAACCGGTGTAAGAGTGTCAATATCTGTCTCTAAGATCTCGTCACGTAACTCGATAAGCAAAGGATCGTCAAGTTTAAAAAAGCTTAACTGCATTTCATCTTTGGCTATCGACTTCATTTCGTCTGTTAATTCTTCA
>CAXMSI010000302.1:0-589 GCA_964196085.1 uncultured Acidimicrobiia bacterium
ACCTCGAGATGAGTATTCTCATCACGAAAGTGAGTAAGGTCACGGTAAGACTAACCGTTTAATAGGCATTAAGTGTAAGTACAGTAATGTATGTGCTGAGATGTCCTAACAGACCGAGGACTTGAATTTTTAAATGATATTTCTAAGAAAGTTTTTCTTAGAGATATCCTATATCTTTAAAGTTTAATTACTTTAAAGATTTTTGCTTTGGTGTTTCTAGTGTACTGAACGGAACCACGCTGATCCATCTCGAACTCAGCTGTGAAACGTTATAAATCGGCGAAGATACTTGGGGGGGGACCTCCTGGGAAAATAGCTCAATGCCAAAGTTTTAATTAAATTAAGAATCTAGCTACTTTTTTCCGTACCAAGAACTTTTTGTTATAATCACTTTTTACTAAAATTTAGTCATAAACTCAACAAGATAGAAAGAGATAGATAACAAATATTTCCAATATTATTATATAATATGAACTATAATGTGGATTATAATATTAGTTATTAATATCATTTTCTGTATTCAAATTTTTAATATTTATAGAGGATTTTCGGCTATGGATACTCGTTTACTTATAATTGCTCTTCCTTT
>CAXMSI010000303.1:0-587 GCA_964196085.1 uncultured Acidimicrobiia bacterium
ACAGCATTACGATGAATGAACGCACTGGCGGTGTCGTGGCGGCAATTGACGATGTCCGAGTCGGCGACCCGCTGACGACGGAACTGGCAAAGGGCCAAATACACAGCCGTGTTGAGCAGATCCGGCAGGATCCCGAAAAGTGATATGGGAATAGGCGAAAATGGCACAAAAGAAAAAAAATAAGAAAAATGAGACCTTGGATATTTCGTTTGAACAGGCAATCGAGGACCTGACCGGAATTGTGAACAAGATCGAAACAGGACAGGTCTCGCTGGCTGAGAGCCTCGAGCAGTATGAAAAAGGCATGGCGAGGATCAAGCACTGCCGCGGCATCTTGCTTGATGCGGAAAAACGGATCAAGAAGAGACTGATGAGGATGATGCCGACACGGACGAAACAGAAGACGATGTCCTGTTTTGATACCATCAGTCATTAAGAGTCAATAATAAATGCGGGCGTGGCGGAATTGGCAGACGCGCTAGATTTAGGTTCTAGTACCCTAGTGGTGTGGAGGTTCGACTCCTCTCGCCCGCATTAAATCTAACTGTTTATATTATTAAGCGGTACAGTTTTCGGGGAGCATTCCG
>CAXMSI010000304.1:0-585 GCA_964196085.1 uncultured Acidimicrobiia bacterium
CTTGAAGAAAGAGCTCCTGCAGCACCTTCGCAAGACGCGAGCCATGCGTCGTTCCCGTCACCACACGCAAAAGACGGACAACCATGGCCGTATTAGCAACACGGTATCTATCCGCGAACGACCGGCTGAAGCTGAGGACCGTGCATTACCGGGGCACTGGGAAGGCGATCTCGTGATGGGCAGCAACAACAGCCAGATCGTCACCCTGGTCGAGCGTCATACTCGCTATGTGATGTTGGCCAGAGTAAAGAGCAAAGACACCGAGACGGTGATCGACGCGCTTATCAAGCAAGCGCACAAGTTGCCGCGGGAGATCTACAAGTCACTCACCTGGGATCGCGGCAAAGAGATGGCTGATCATAAACGCTTTAGTCTGGAGACCGACATCGACGTGTACTTCTGTGATCCTCAGAGTCCTTGGCAACGTGGCTCGAACGAGAACACCAACGGCCTGCTTCGACAGTACTTCCCCAAAGGAATGGATCTCTCAAACATCCACCAAAACAGACTGAACGCTGTCGCAAGACGACTCAACGGACGACCGAGAAAAACATTATACTACCAAACACCAGCTGAACGATTTAA
>CAXMSI010000305.1:0-583 GCA_964196085.1 uncultured Acidimicrobiia bacterium
GGAGACCCACCTTGGCCTCGCGGCGCGCGGTCTGGGTGAGCAGATTCAGGCGTCTATCGATCAGATGCTCGATCCGAAGAAGCTGCGCAAGCAGATCAAGGACATCTATGGCAACAAGGAGCTGAACGGCTTCATTGATGACTTGAGCGATGATGACGTCCTGACGCTGGCGCGTCGCCTTTCACACGGTGTCCCCATGGCTTCACCGGTCTTCGAGGGTGTTCATGAAGACCAGATCAAAGGTGAGTTGGAGCGCGCTGGAATGCCTTTGAGCGGCCAGATGACCTTGCATGACGGCCGCAGCGGCGAAGTGTTCAAAGAGAAGGTCACCGTCGGTATTATGTATATGCTCAAACTGCATCACCTGGTCGACGACAAGATTCACGCTCGAAGCATTGGCCCCTACAGCCTGGTTACTCAGCAGCCGCTGGGTGGTAAGGCACAGTTCGGTGGCCAGCGCCTCGGTGAGATGGAGGTCTGGGCCATGGAAGCTTACGGTGCAGCGCATGCGCTACAGGAATTCCTTACGGTCAAGTCAGATGACGTGGCTGGTCGGACCCGGATTTACGAGGCAATCGTCAAG
>CAXMSI010000306.1:0-244 GCA_964196085.1 uncultured Acidimicrobiia bacterium
TGCAGTGCTCAATGCGCTTGGCAAGCAGTCACCGGATATTGCCCAGGGCGTGGATCGTGGTGACCCCGAAAACCAGGGTGCCGGTGACCAGGGCCTCATGTTTGGCTACGCCACCAATGAAACAGAGGTGCTGATGCCGGCACCGATCACCTTTGCGCATCGCCTTGTCCGGCGACAAGCTGAAGTACGCAAAAACGGCACATTGCCGTGGCTGCGGCCGGACGCCAAAAGCCAGGTTACTTTC
>CAXMSI010000306.1:337-579 GCA_964196085.1 uncultured Acidimicrobiia bacterium
GAAGAAATCATCAAACCGGTGATTCCTGCAGAGTGGATCAACAAAGATACGCAATATCACATCAATCCTACCGGCCGCTTTGAGATCGGCGGCCCAATGGGCGATTGTGGTCTGACCGGCCGCAAGATTATTGTCGATACCTACGGTGGCTCGGCTCGCCACGGTGGCGGCGCATTTTCCGGCAAAGACCCATCGAAGGTTGATCGATCCGCTGCCTACGCCTGCCGCTATGTGGCGAAAAA
>CAXMSI010000307.1:0-577 GCA_964196085.1 uncultured Acidimicrobiia bacterium
CTCGGCCTTCGGCATGTTGCGCACATTGCGTGGGGCGAGCGTGATGTTCTCGAGCACCGTGAGGTGCGGGAACAGGTTGAACGACTGGAACACCATGCCGGTTTCGCGGCGGATCTCTTGGATGTTGCGGACGTCGTCGCTCAGTTCGACACCGTCGACCACGATCGAGCCGCGGTTGTGGCGCTCGAGACGGTTGATGCATCGGATCAGTGTCGACTTGCCCGACCCTGACGGGCCGATGACGACGACGACTTCCTGTTTGCCGACCTTCATGTCGATGTTGCTGAGGGCCTGGAACTCGCCGAAGAACTTGTCGACACCGGTGAGTTCGATCATGACTTCGCCGGTGCCACCGAGGATCTGGGTGGCGTCGCTGTTCACCGAGACGTTGCTCATTGCGGTGTACTCCTCGTGAGAATCGATGTGGTGTTGGAGATGGTGGAACGGTTGATGGTGTCGATCGGGTGGCTCATCGTGTGCCTACCCCGAGCTTGGTCTCGAGCCGGCGGCTCTCCTTCGACATGGTGTAGGCGAACGCCCAGTAACCGATGGCGACAAAGATGTAGGTGACGCCGGC
>CAXMSI010000308.1:0-576 GCA_964196085.1 uncultured Acidimicrobiia bacterium
GATCTTTTCGTCGCGAATCGGCGGCGGGCGCAGCTTCCGGGCTTCGTAGAGAGTGCTTCGAGCACTCTCCAACACTTCAGCCACGCGCTTGACCGGAATGCCGAGCTGCGCGCCGACCTCGCGGTCCGTCTGGACGCGGTGAAGGATGTTTCGCCCCTCGAAATTCCCCCGTTGGGTCACACCATACGCCGCGGACACGATGGCTGCATCGTCGACACCGAGAAGCCGCTCGAGCTCCGCTGGCGTCCAGGTGAAGAACCAACCTTCCTCGTCGTGCCCGCTAGGAGTGGGGCTATCCGCATCGGTCGCGGAATAGAAGCCGCCCTCCGGCGCCGTCATCTCGCGCGCGACATAGTCCAGGATTTCGCGCGCAACGCGTTGGTACGCCGCGTCGCCCGTGTGCTGCCAGGCCTCTAGATAGACAACCGCCAGTTGGGCGTTGTCGTAGAGCATTTTTTCGAAGTGCGGCACCAACCATTGCGCGTCGGTCGAGTAGCGATGAAAACCGCCACCGACCTGGTCGTAGATCCCGCCGGCGGCCATCTTGTCGAGCGTCGTGGTCACCATAGCCGTGAC
>CAXMSI010000309.1:0-268 GCA_964196085.1 uncultured Acidimicrobiia bacterium
CCTTTTGCGAACACCGCTAGCACCGGTGGGTGTGGCCGCTCGCGCTGCTTTAGCGTCACGCCGGTGACGAAACCGATGCGCTGGGTGCGGTCGGCGCCCGCAAGCGTCCTGGCCCGCGCCGTGTAGATCTCGGTGGTCGCCGTATCATTAAAAAAATAGCCCGCATGCCGGTCAGCCGCTGACGCTGCGACCGGCGCCAGTAATGAGGCCGCGGCAAGAATCCAGGCCAATCGTTTCGATATTCTCATTATTCGATCATTTCGAACGA
>CAXMSI010000309.1:311-575 GCA_964196085.1 uncultured Acidimicrobiia bacterium
TGCACCACACTTGTCCAATCGCAGAATCGTTTTGGCTGGGGGCCGGTATTGGCGGCCATGAAGTACGTCGCCGGAACGATATTGGAGGTCCGATCATGGAACGACGGAAACTTATTCGACTGATGAGCAGCGCGGCCGCGATAGCGTTTATGCCGGGCCTGGCGGGCTGCGTCGTGGAACGCACTGTTTACCGTCCCACGCCCGCACCGCGGCCGAGATATCAGCCGCCGGATCAATATAGCTATTTTTATTATCCCGACGTGG
>CAXMSI010000310.1:0-234 GCA_964196085.1 uncultured Acidimicrobiia bacterium
ATGTAGTAGAGACCGAGAACCATATCCTGTGACGGCACGATAATCGGCTTACCGTGTGCTGGAGACAGGATATTGTTCGTCGACATCATCAGAATGCGAGTCTCAACCTGGCTCTCAACCGAAAGCGGCAGATGAACAGCCATCTGGTCACCGTCAAAGTCGGCGTTAAAAGCAGTACAGACCAATGGGTGCAGCTGGATCGCCTTTCCTTCGATAAGGACAGGCTCGAAAGCC
>CAXMSI010000310.1:316-573 GCA_964196085.1 uncultured Acidimicrobiia bacterium
TTGTTGTAAATAAAGGGTTTGAACAGCTCAAGCGCCATCTTCTTAGGCAGACCGCATTGGTGTAGCCTTAATTCAGGCCCAACGACGATAACTGAACGACCAGAGTAGTCAACACGCTTACCGAGCAGGTTCTGGCGGAATCGGCCGCCCTTACCTTTGAGCATGTCCGAAAGTGACTTGAGCGGACGCTTGTTAGGTCCGGTAATTGCGCGACCACGACGGCCATTGTCAAAGAGCGCGTCAACTGACTCCTGCAA
>CAXMSI010000311.1:0-573 GCA_964196085.1 uncultured Acidimicrobiia bacterium
ACGCTTGGCGAGGCTGCTCAATTGATCTTCATCTCCGCACCAGAATCGCCGCAAACTATCCCGATAGCGGTCATTCCATTCCGCCCAGCGCGACGGAAACTGCCCCAGTTGATAACCGCCCGGACCCGGATCCCAGGGTTCCGCAATCAGCTTGGCAGTAGACAATCCGGGGTCATCATTGATTTTTCGTAATAGCTCGTGGGATGGATTAAACCCCAGCGGGGTTCTGCCCAGTACCGGGGCAAGGTCTAACCTGAAACCGTCAACACCCATGTTCCGGTGCCAATAAACCAGGCTATCCCTGATCAGCGCCTGCACCCTCGGGTGGTCTGCGTTGATGGTGTTACCGCAACCGGTGTCATTGATATAGCGACCGGAGTCTTCCGGGTCGGTGCGGTAATAGGACAGGTTATCGATACCACGAAAACTGAGTGTGGGTCCCCTGCCACCGCCCTCACCTGTGTGGTTGTAAACCACGTCCAGTATGACCTCGATACCGGCTTCATGAATGGCATCTACCATTTCCCGGAACTCACGGACCGGATCCTGGTTTGCATATCGTGCTTCAGGCGT
>CAXMSI010000312.1:0-571 GCA_964196085.1 uncultured Acidimicrobiia bacterium
CGATCGCTGCACCAACATGAGTATCGGCGTGGGTGTCAACCCCACCAACAACATTCCGTACCATCGACATGACCGCCCCTTTCAGCTTGAAGGTCGAAGCGGTGGCACACGCCACCGGGACGGCGGAACGGACCCAACCGAGCCGCGTTCAACAGCTCAACTGGTGATCCACCGCCCAACCGGGGCGTGCAACACCAGCCCGTATCATGCCTCCCAGCCGGATGTGCGTTAACTGGTCGAGGAGTCGTGCTTCGGTCCAAGTGCCGCGTCGAGATTCTCCGCTGACACAGCGACGGTGATTGTATCGCCTCCTGCGTATGTGAATAGGAGTCCAGTCGGGCTATCCCCGAGCCCCTTCGAAGGCAACTGGACAGCGTCGAGTACTTCTGCCGCATCGACTTTGACGGCGTTGGAACGGATCAACGCAATCCCGGAGTGGAAGATGATGACGTCGCTGACCCACCGCGCATAGCTGTTCCCCCGGGTCCATCCATCGCCCTTCTTGGGCTTGAACGCGAAGATATCCGGGTTCGACCGAACGGTGTTTCGATTCTTAACCACAGCGATGAGG
>CAXMSI010000313.1:0-316 GCA_964196085.1 uncultured Acidimicrobiia bacterium
CGATGTCCCCCGCAGCAACGGGACGCCCGTTGTCGTCGAGCACCGCTACCCGGTAACCGGTCACGGGACGAGCGGGAGAACCTGGCACGATCGCTAGTAGCTCAATGCCGAGACAGTTACTGCAAATGGGCCAGCCGGTCTCGGTCTGCCACCAATGATCGATCACGGGAACGTTCAGTTGATCAGATGCCCAGTTCAATGTATCGGGGTCACAACGTTCACCAGCAAGAAACAGCGACTGCAGGCTGCTCAGATCGTAGCGAGCAATGTAACTACCGCCGGGATCCTCTTTCCTGATAGCGCGAAAAGCGGTAGG
>CAXMSI010000313.1:340-570 GCA_964196085.1 uncultured Acidimicrobiia bacterium
TGTTCCGAAATGACCCGCCAAAACGCGCCTGGGTCAGGGGTACCGACAGGCTTTCCCTCGTAAATGACAGTTGTATTGCCGTTGAACAATGGGCCGTACACGATGTACGAGTGGCCAACGACCCAGCCCATGTCCGAAGCGGCCCAATAGACGTCGCCCGGTTTGACGCCGTACACCGCTGACATGCTCCACTTCAACGCAACAATTGAACCAGCCGTGTCGCGAACGAC
>CAXMSI010000314.1:0-245 GCA_964196085.1 uncultured Acidimicrobiia bacterium
CGCCGCGGTAGCTGGGGTCGATCGGCTCGAGCGGAAACTCGGCGCCGATCCGCTCGACGATCTCGGCGGCGGTCACGACCTGCGAGAGGTCCCACCCGTTGAGGGTTCCGACGTCCATGAACTCGATGAAACGAACGATGTGGGCCGTGCCGCGAAACGAGCGCGCGAGGTCGACGATCGTGTGGTCGTTGACGCCCCGCTGTACGACGCAATTGATCTTGATCGAGCGCATGCCCGCGCGATCC
>CAXMSI010000314.1:311-567 GCA_964196085.1 uncultured Acidimicrobiia bacterium
GGCCGCTCATGCGCTCGAAGACGGCTTCATCGAGGCTATCCAGGCTCACCGTGATGCGCTGGAGGCCCGCGTCGCGTAGCGCCGAAGCCTGTTTTTCGAGCAGGTAACCATTGGTGGTGAGTGCGAGATCGCGCAGCCCTGGAATGGCCACCAATCGCTCGATCAAGCGGGGCAACTCATGTCGGAGCAGCGGTTCACCGCCGGTGATCCGCAGCTTTTCGACGCCGAGATCGACGAAGACACGCGCCAGTCGCTC
>CAXMSI010000315.1:0-273 GCA_964196085.1 uncultured Acidimicrobiia bacterium
TGTCAGGCGGCCTTATAGCCAACGTCGCCAACAACCCGGGACGTCACGTTCCACAAAGCCTGCTGCCCGTCTCTGTCGTCGATGTGATCCATCTGGATCTCGGTCAACGGACCCGTCATCTTCTTTGGCTTGCTGGCAAAGAACTTGCCGGTGATGTTTGGCCCGTAGCCGGCTACCTCGAGATACCTCGAGGCTCCGTCGGCAACTGAATGCGACATCCCAGGCAGCAGCTTGAACATGGGCACCATCACCCTCCGCATGAAGAACGGCGCA
>CAXMSI010000315.1:307-567 GCA_964196085.1 uncultured Acidimicrobiia bacterium
CCCCAGCAAAGTGCTTTGCGGCCAGCGCGTTGAGATCCACGGGCTTGAACGTAGGAACGTCGCCGCGGGCGGCCTCGGAGCCGGCGATCACGATTCGTGCTGTGTCGCTCAGCAAATCCTTCTCGAGCAGCCGCATCGTCAATAGGTGATGTCCGATCAGGCTCGCCGCCACCGTCGACTCAAGCCCACCCGCTGTTCTCAGGATCTCCTTTGGCGGTGCAATCCCTGCATTGAGAACAGCAACATCAATTTGGCCGCCG
>CAXMSI010000316.1:0-257 GCA_964196085.1 uncultured Acidimicrobiia bacterium
GCGTGGTTCTGCGTCGCGTCGAGTTCGTCAGCCCACAGGTCGGCAAAGAACTGACTGAACGTGGCGGTCTGGCGATGATCATCGCGATGCTGCTGATCTTCGTGTACGTGATGATTCGATTCCAGTGGAAGTTTGCCGCTGGCGCGGTTGCTGCCCTGGTGCACGATGTCATCATAACGGTCGGCTTCTTTTCGATTTTCAAATTTTCGTTCGACCTGACCGTTGTTGCTGCGGTGCTTGCCGTCATTGGTTACTCG
>CAXMSI010000316.1:331-566 GCA_964196085.1 uncultured Acidimicrobiia bacterium
TGTGACGACGTTGCTCGTTCTCGTAGCCTTGTTGTTGCTGGGCGGCGAATCGATCGCACCGTTCTCGATCGCACTGATCGTTTTTTTTAATGATACGGCGACCACCGAGATCTACACGGCAAGTGCAACGGCGTTATTACTTGGCGTCAATGCACAAGACCTGCTTGAGCCCATCAAGGATCCGGACCTGATCGACGATCTACCGTAGTTTATTGTCTCGCGAAAATCGTCGCAC
>CAXMSI010000317.1:0-566 GCA_964196085.1 uncultured Acidimicrobiia bacterium
CACCATCACCATCACCATCACCATCACCATCACCATCCCCACCAGGACCACCACCACTACCACCAACACAATCACCACAACCACCACCACCACCACCACCACCACCACAACCACCACCACCACCACCACCACCACCACCATCATCACAACGTTGCTTGCTGTTGCTTGCTGTTGCTTGCTGTTGCTTGCTGTTGCTTGCTGTCGCTTGATTGCTGTTGCTTCCTGTCGCTAATGCTGTCGTCAGCTCCCGACATGAATTAACGCCTATCCACGACCACATTCCATCATTAAACACTGTTAAGCATGAAGCAACGGTCAAGCTTCTAAACTACCTAGAGTTAAAGGTAACTTAATAAAGATTAACGGGCCAGGGCTAATATAAGCTAAAAAAAGCTAAAAAAAGCTAAAAATAGCTAAAAATAAAGCTAAAAAAAGCTAATATAAGCTAATATAAGCTAATATAAGCTAATATAAGCTAATATAAGCTAATATAAGCTAATATAAAGCTAATATAAGCTAATATAAGCTAATACAAGCTAATACAAGCTAATATAAGCTAATATAAG
>CAXMSI010000318.1:0-260 GCA_964196085.1 uncultured Acidimicrobiia bacterium
GGAGGGATTGGATGTCGCGCGAACCGAACTGGACCACGCCACGGCTGGAAATGAGCCGCAGGAGGGCCAAGCCAAGCGTCGTCTTTCCGGATCCGCTCTCCCCGACCACGCCAACCGTCTCCCCCTCGCGCACCTCCACGCCGATGCCGTCGACCGCCTTCACGTAGTCGACCGTGCGCCGCAGCAGACCCGCCTTGATCGGGTACCAGACCTTGAGATCGGCACAGCGAGTCACGGTGGCCGCATTCGCCGCTACGGGT
>CAXMSI010000318.1:299-562 GCA_964196085.1 uncultured Acidimicrobiia bacterium
GATGCGATCCGCAACGCGCCGAACGATGCCGAGATCGTGTGTGATGAAGAGCATTGCCATACCGAACCGCCGCTGCAGATCGGCGAGCAACTCGAGAAGCTGAGACTGAATCGTGACGTCGACGGCTGTCGTCGGCTCGTCGGCAATCAGAAGGTCCGGCTCGTTGGCCAGAGCCATCGCAATCATGACCCGCTGACGCTGGCCACCCGACAGCTCGTGCGGGTAAGCGCCGAGGCGTCGTTCGGGAGATCGGAAGAGCGCCG
>CAXMSI010000319.1:0-560 GCA_964196085.1 uncultured Acidimicrobiia bacterium
ATAATCTCTCTTCGTACCAGTACTCTTGATCGGCCGCGTTAAATTTGACCAACGCTCCTGTGATGCTGGCTCTCACCTCCACTTGGATAAGTGTCGCACTCACAACTTCGACCCGCGTTGGCTCGTCGGGATCACACTCGTCCACAACCGCTTCACACAAGTAAATTGTCTTATTGCCGTGCCTTGACTGGTACACTCGAGTGCCTGTGCCAGTGACATTGCACACGACTGCACGACACGGGCATCCCCATTCCGCTGTCGCATCCATCTCTGCATCTTCATGGGAACTACTTTCACTGTCCGAAGGGTCTTCCCTGGGGACACCACTGTCGCGGTCTGCAGTGGCCACAGCAACTTCGGGCGACGGTGGTGTTGGTGGTGGTGGTGGTGGTGTTGGCGTTGTCGTTGTCGTTGTCGTTGTCGTTGTCGTTGTCGTTGTCGTTGTCGTTGTCGTTGTCGTTGTCGTTGTCGTTGTCGTTGTCGTTGTCGTTGTCGTTGTCGTTGTCGTTGTCGTTGTCGTTGTCGTTGTCGTTGTCGTTGTCGTTGTCGTTGTCGTTGGC
>CAXMSI010000320.1:0-251 GCA_964196085.1 uncultured Acidimicrobiia bacterium
ATCCAGTGACCGTCCGGCAATAGCGAGCCCGCGAATGGCCAGGGCGTTCCAGGACGTGAGTTGTTTCTCATCGCGGCCTGGCGCTATTCGAGTCATACGCTCTTCGAGGAGTATCTTCCTCCCGCGTTCAATCGCGGCGTGGGCATCGTCGTCGACTACGGGTTCTCGAACTGTCAGGTGCCACTGACCTTCGAAGTTCGGGTCTTTATCAAGGCCAAATCGGCTGGCAAATACACCGTAATCGTCGCCAA
>CAXMSI010000320.1:296-555 GCA_964196085.1 uncultured Acidimicrobiia bacterium
GCCGTTTTCGTCCTGCATGTCGGCGAGCATCCAGTTCGCTGTCTGGTTGGCTGTTTCAGCAAACGCCGCTTCTCCGGTCGCCAATGTAGCCTCCGCGTACATCGCGAGCAGCGGACCGTTGTCGTAGAGCATTTTCTCGAAGTGGGGAATTTGCCAGTAACGATCGACAGAGTAGCGGCAGAATCCACCACCGACATGATCGAAGAGTCCGCCGTCAGCCATGCGCGTGAGTGTCATTGTCGCCATCAGCAGCGCGTCC
>CAXMSI010000321.1:0-555 GCA_964196085.1 uncultured Acidimicrobiia bacterium
TGATGAAGATGATGAAGATGATGAAGATGATGAAGATGATGAAGATGAGGATGAGGAAGATGAAGATGATGAGGATGAGGATGAGGATGAGGAAGACGAGGTCCCCGGCGGTTTTCTTTTTGCTGCTGTTCCTGAGCTTGTTCTTCCCCGAGGACAGTCATAAGGCGATCGCGGTCTTTTCCGAGGGGGAGGAGGCGACAAACTTTTTTCGCGTTTGCCGTCTTTGGTTTGGGTAGGTGAGCTGTTGGACGAGGACGTGGACCGGGTGCGATGTTTTTTGGCTGGGCGTTCTGGAGATGCTGGGGATACTGGAGATGCTGGAGGTGCTGCTGCTGCATGGCGCGTGCCGCAAGCTTCGCACTTTTGCCCACCAGTGTTAAGCAACGTACAACGACGACACGTCCAAACACCTTCCTCCTCCTTCATCTTCTCGCATATTGCGCATATCTTCTGGGTCCCAGTGTTGCGGAATGTACACTGAGGACAGGTCCACGTGGTGGTGGTGGTGGTGGTGGTGGTGGTGGTGGTGGTGGTGGTGGTGGTGGTGGTGGTGGT
>CAXMSI010000322.1:0-549 GCA_964196085.1 uncultured Acidimicrobiia bacterium
CTCAGCTGCGGCAGACACAACAACAGCAGAGAAAAACACGCAGCAAAAACAGAGAAACAACGCTGTAGCAGTAGTATGCACAGAAACAAATAACGTCAACAGCAGTGGCAACAACAACAACAACAACAACAACAACAACAACAACAACAACAACAACAACAACAACAACAACAACAAATACCGCAGCAGCAGCACCAGCAGTTGCAAAGCAATCAGCGACAACGACGGATTCAGCTGCAGCAGACACGCTACAGCAGCCGCAGCGACAACAGCAGCTGAACATCAACAGCGGAAGTCGCAGAAGCCACACTAAAAACAGAAGCGGCGGTAGCAGCAAGCAGTGGAACAACAGCTGTAGCAGCAGTAAGCACAAAAATATATACGTCAACAGCAGCGGCAACAACAACAACAACAACACAGCGAGAGTCAGCTACGGATCGGGTTGGGCGCTTTGCACAAACAAATAAAAGTATTATATAACCGCACGAAAACGCCGATTCAAATGTCACGCGGGCGAAGATTTTATACGTTGGCCAACAATGCACGCAC
>CAXMSI010000323.1:0-545 GCA_964196085.1 uncultured Acidimicrobiia bacterium
TTATACGGTCCGCGGCTCAAAGCGAGCTTGCCGTCATCAAGCACTTCGACGATCTGTGGCCGCCAGATTATGCGCGGGCCGTCCTCGGCCATGAACACGCTCCAGTCCGCGGCAACCTCTTCAGGTCCGCGCAGGACGCTACCGCTGACAAATCGTGCATCGGCGTCGACAAACGACCTGAACGCCTCAATGTCTTTGCTTTCGATCGACTTGCTGAATCCGATCTCACGACAGCGTACATCGTCGGTCAGATCAGCCATCGCTGTTGAGGCCACAAAGAGCAGTACTGCCGGTATCATTTTTTTCATGCCGCATCCCCCAATTTTTTGCTAGTATCGCGCGTCCACCAGCCTTCGACATCCCGCTGGTGCGATGGTTGCAATGGGAGACTAGCTCAATCAGGCAGAGCAACGGACTCTTAATCCGCAGGTTCGGGGTTCGATTCCCCGGTCTCCCACCAATTCCCTGTTATCACACCGGTCGCATTGCGTACCAAAAGTAGCCAATCGAATCAGATTGACCCCAATTGACCACCGATTGCGGCA
>CAXMSI010000324.1:0-241 GCA_964196085.1 uncultured Acidimicrobiia bacterium
TTGCGTCCTTGCCTCAATTTAAATGGCGGTCCCGTGAGTAGTTATTTGAATCAAAGCGAGATAGAGAGGCGTGGTTGTACCGGGTGCCCTTCCGTGGACGTCCGAGGCCATGGATGGCCGAGGTCGAGCTGCCATGGACGGCGCTTTTGCGGTCCACGGAAGGGCACCCGGTATAGCCGCGACTCGGTTCGGCAAAGACAAAGACCGATCAAGCAGCCTTCCGAGAAGCCTTTTTCTTAAG
>CAXMSI010000324.1:302-544 GCA_964196085.1 uncultured Acidimicrobiia bacterium
TGGTTTTGGCGACATCTTCCGGCGTGCCGGTGGCGATAATCTGGCCACCGCCGCTGCCGCCTTCGGGCCCCAGGTCTACTACCCAGTCGGCCGTTTTGATCACGTCGAGGTTGTGCTCGATGATCACCATGGTGTTGCCGTGATCGCGCAGACGATGGAGAACTTCCAGTAGTTGCTTGATGTCCTCGAAGTGCAGGCCAGTGGTGGGTTCGTCCAGTATGTACAGGGTTTTTCCCGTGTCG
>CAXMSI010000325.1:0-542 GCA_964196085.1 uncultured Acidimicrobiia bacterium
TCTCCTCGCAACCTCAATGCTGACCCACGCATTGACCGCCATGGCCAACGGCGGCATCTACGACCATCTGACCGGCGGGTTCGCCAGGTACTCGGTGGACAGCCAATGGATCATCCCCCACTTCGAGAAGATGCTCTACAACAACGCCCAACTTGCACGACTCTATCTGCGTGCATGGCAGGTGACGGGGATCGACCAGTTCCGGGATGTGGCGATCGAGGTGCTCGACTATCTCGACACCACGATGGCGGACCACTCAGCCGAAGACGCTGACTCGGAGGGAGTCGAGGGCAAATTCGCCGTATGGACATGGGAAGAACTCGGGGAGATTCTCGGTGACGACAGGGAGATCGCAGCTTCCATCTACGGGGCAACACCCGAGGGCAACTTCGAGGGTGCGAACAACCTGCACCGACTCAGGGACGTCAGCACAGTCATGGATGCGACCGGCCTCACTATTCCCGAAATCACCGAGGCTCGCGCATCGATCGACGAACGATTACGCGCCGTCAGACAGCACAGGGTCGCACCAGGACGGGACG
>CAXMSI010000326.1:0-538 GCA_964196085.1 uncultured Acidimicrobiia bacterium
GCGACGTTGCCACCAGCCGCCCATATCCGGCTGGGAGGGGTGATGTGGTTGGTGTTGCACGCCCCGGTTGGGCGGTGGATCTCGGGTTGAGCTGATAGAAGTAGTTCGGTTGGGTCCGTTCCGCCGTCCCGGTGGCGTGTGCCACCCCTTTGCCCATACTCGGGTGAAGGGGGCAGCCATGTCGATGGTATCTGGAGTGGTTGGCGGTGTGGATACCCACGCCGATGTGCATGTCGCCGCGGCAGTCGATAGCAACGGTGGCGTGTTGGCGGTCGAGTCGTTCCCGGCCGATGCCGGCGGCTATGAGGCGTTGGTGGGTTGGCTGGTCGGGTTCGGTCGGGTGCTGCGGGTCGGGGTGGAGGGCACCGGGTCGTATGGGGTCGGTCTGTCCCGGTTCCTCTATGATCTCGATGTCGACGTCGTCGAGGTGGATCGGCCGAACCGGCAGGCCCGTCGCAAGGAGGGCAAGTCTGATCCGGTCGACGCGGTTTCGGCGGCCAGGGCCGTCCTGTCCGGGTCAGCGTCGGTGACGCCGAAG
>CAXMSI010000327.1:0-530 GCA_964196085.1 uncultured Acidimicrobiia bacterium
CTGCTGACGCCATGCCCCCACGATTCGGTGACGGATCTCCTCGTGACGCGCGACGGAGCCCAAAATCGATGGATGCACCTCGATGTGACGGGGCTACGCTATTTGCCTTGCGCTCGTAGCCCAATTGGATAGAGCATCTGATTACGGATCAGAAGGTTGGGGGTTCAAGTCCCTCCGAGCGCGCCAAATCAATACCGAGCGAGGCCGACGGGCTTCGGACTCAGCCGATCCGGACGGTCTTGTTTGCCTTGCGGAGCTGGCGGGCCTCGAATTGCTCGGCCCGTTCGATGAGGTCGGGCACGATCGCCATGAGCTCATCTTGGGCTTGAACGGCTTCAGAGCCCAGGCCCGTGAGCGAACCGATCTTCCAATGTCGCATGAGTGGCTCGACAATATTTTCCGCGTGGATGCGCAGATTGTAAACGCCGAGGCGGGCCATCTGCAGCGCCTTGCGCTGGAACCCCGGAATGCCGGTACCGGGCATGGCAAAGTTCTGCAGCACTCTGTTCAGCGATGGCACCACAAGATCG
>CAXMSI010000328.1:0-236 GCA_964196085.1 uncultured Acidimicrobiia bacterium
GGAGCGCCGAAAACCACGCGTTCGACAGCGACGATGGATCGTCGAGCGAGTTTTCATTCGTTGGTGCTACACCCACGAACGCTACGTTACGCGCTCTGGTCGGTCGTCGTCGATGCCGAAACAAGAACGGGGCGGGTTCTAGGCTTCCCGGTCCGACTGACAAGGTGTAGCTGGCATCGCCCGATCTTCCATCCCCTGTCCGCGCAGCTCCGACCCCCCTGCTAAAGTCCCGACGA
>CAXMSI010000328.1:297-528 GCA_964196085.1 uncultured Acidimicrobiia bacterium
GTCAAGCTGTCACGATTTCCTGGTCCGGACGCGGCCGAGGTCTGGGTCAAGATGGAGGGCGCCAACCCGACCGGGTCCTACAAGGACCGGATGGCCCTGGCCATGATCGAGGCGGCCGAGGCGCGCGGCGATCTCCAACCCGGCCAGATGGTCGTCGAGTACACCGGTGGCTCCACCGGCAGCTCCCTGGCCTTCGTCTGTTCGATCAAGGGCTACCCGATGCGGATCGTC
>CAXMSI010000329.1:0-521 GCA_964196085.1 uncultured Acidimicrobiia bacterium
ACCACAACCACAACCACAACCACAACCACAACAACCACAACAACCTTGATTTAGGTGTAGTTTCTCGGGTTGGTATTAACGCATTGACGGCTTTGTATGACGCACAGCTGCGTACGGTCAGAACCCATCGGGATGACGCCCAAAACATTAACGATATTGATAGAATGCGGAGTGCTTTAAATCTGTAGCCCTGACTGCAAGAATAAATTAACTATCTCGATCATGTTTGAACTTGATTGGACTACATTTGTGGAATGAGGATTCCTAACTGCATCTACCAATTAAGAAGATTACCAGCTTCGAAATACGAAAATTCCGACCACTTCCAGTAAAGGTACTGGTAGATAATATTATTCCTGCTTCAATATCTTTAGTCTAATACTGCTTAATAAAGGTCCAGACAGTTAATTTATTCGTGCGAAGAGAATACCAGCTTCGCGCAATGAGTAGGTAAATTACGTCAGATTCGACGTAGAATTACGACCGATTCCTTATTTGTCAGGTTTAACAGTACGCTAATT
>CAXMSI010000330.1:0-509 GCA_964196085.1 uncultured Acidimicrobiia bacterium
TGCAACATGAAAGCGAACAGCAGGAGGCGGCGAACGCAACCCAACAAGACGGAATGATCGAGCAGATGCAACACCTCATGTCAACCATATCCGACCTCCAGACCCAAGTCGCCAACAACAGCAACAGCAACAACAACAACAACAACAACAACAACAACAACAACAACAGCAACAGCAACAGCAACAGCAACAGCAACAGCAACAGCAACAGCAACAGCAACAGCAACAGCAACAGCAACAGCAACAGCAACAGCAACAGCAACAACAACAACAACAACAACACACGCGGGCGCAGCTATGGCTACCAGGGACGCAGCAACGGATACCAAGGAAACGGACGCGGTCGTGGACACAGCCAAGGACGTGAACGCACCGGAACAAATGCAGCGCCACGAAAATACTGCTGGACCCACGGCAACTGCGCCCACACCGGCAACGAATGCAACTACAGAGATGCAGGCCACATCGCCGGCGCCACCTATAGCAACAAGCAAGGCGGCAGCACCCTC
>CAXMSI010000331.1:0-501 GCA_964196085.1 uncultured Acidimicrobiia bacterium
CGGTTCTGTTCACAGATCTCGTCGCCTCCACCGAGCGAGCGGTCGAAGCCGGCGATGAGCAGTGGCAGAATCTTCTCGACGTCCACGATCAGGCCGTTCGGCGAAGCGTCCTTCACAAGGGTGGCCGTGTCGTTGAGTTCACGGGCGACGGCGTGCTAGCGCTTATCCCTTCGGCGACCGGCGCGATCGAAGCCGCGCAATCGATCCGAGAAGCGCTGACCCAACAGAACATGGAGATCCGCGTAGTTATCGCCTAAGTCGAGCAATCGATAGCATTCAGTGGCACGTATCGCCTACTCAGGACCACTAAAAAGCACTGAATGACACCAGACGTGACGGGGACCGTGTGACTACGGATCAGAAGGTTGGGGGTTCGAGTCCCTCCGGGCGTGCCGTTGAAGTCCTTGCAGCGCAAGGGTTTCTCTCGTATAGCGTCCTTGTTTGACTGTCTTTTTGGTGGCGTTCCTGGTTGTGTTCCTGGTCGAGACTCGTTTCCACTCC